>CAYWEQ010000136.1:0-4890 GCA_964457185.1 uncultured Rikenellaceae bacterium | reverse complement strand
TATCTTATAACTGAATTATTCATTTATGCGATTTACATCAACTGGGGACTTTTCATTTTTAATCTGATCCCCATACCTCCACTTGATGGTTCTCATCTTCTGCTGGCTTATTTCAGGAAGTTTCCTGCCCTTTATGGTGCACTTTATAAATATGGAACACTTATTTTGTTCGGACTTATTGTGATATCAGTTGTTTCAAAGTGGAACCTTCTGCCGATATGGCCGCTGATACAGTTCCTGGGAGAAGGATTTCTTTCGGTCCTGGGGTATAACATGTAGGTATTTATTAGCCTTTTCTCATTGAGCAGGCTTTGAAATATGCAGAATTTTTTGTATATTGGAGAAAATAGCTTGTTGTGAAAGTTTTTCTCCTTTTACAGGTTATGATTATGGCAGGCTGTATTGCTCCCCAGACTGATAAATTTGAATCCCGGAGACAACGAATGGTTGAAACCCAGATCCGTAACAGAGGGGTCACAAATCCTGAGGTTCTGGATGCAATGAAGAAAGTCCCCAGGCATCTTTTTATCCCGAAGGAATACGAGGATGAAGCCTACAACGACTATCCCCTCCCTATTGGTTACGGACAGACTATTTCCCAGCCGTTTATTGTTGCATACATGACTGAGGCTGTAAGACCTGCCGGTAAAAAGAAGGCGCTTGAAATAGGCACCGGATCCGGCTACCAGGCGGCTGTCCTGGCAGAAATAGTGGATAAGGTTTACACGATCGAAATAGTACCCGAACTAGCGAAGGAATCTGCCGAGCGGTTAAAGGATATGGGGTACGACAATATAATCTGCAAGCATGGTGACGGCTACCAGGGCTGGGCTGAATATGCTCCGTTTGATATAATAGTTGTGACTGCAGCACCGGAGACGATCCCCCAGCCTCTCATTGATCAGCTGTCAGAAGGCGGAAGATTGATAATTCCAGTAGGTGCTGCCGGTGCAATACAGGAGCTGGTTCTCGTAATAAAAAGGAATGGCAAGACTGAAACCAGACGCCTGACGTTTGTCAGATTTGTGCCTTTTAAAAGACTATAACGAACAACTTTCTAACTTTATCCTTTTTTCTTTTAACTTGAAGAAGACCAGATATCTGATCATATTAACTATTTCTCTTTCATTTATAGCTGGATGCATCACACAGTTCATACCTGAAACTGATGAGGCTACAAGCTACCTCGTAGTTGAAGGATTGATCACAGATCAATGCCAAGCCAGCAGGATAAAAATATCAAAATCAATTCCCCTTGGCACGTATTTGACTGCCGAACCATTAAGAGAATGTCGTGTTACAATTACAGATGAGAATGGAGTTGTCTATGTCCTTGAAGAATCACCAGGTGGGATATATTGTACAGATTCAACAAAATTCAGAGGACATATCGGAGGTATATATATCCTGAAAATTATTGCAGATAGACACACCTATATTTCATCACCGATGGAAATGCTTCCTGTACCTCCTATCGATTCTGTCTTCTATGAAAAGAAAGTGATCATTGCATCTAATGAATGGGGCCATGTAGAAGAAGGATGCCAGGTTTATCTCAATACTTACGATCCATCACACAAGTGCATTTATTACAGATGGGATTTCACAGAGACATGGGAATTTATGCTTCCGTATCCTGTTCAAAACCATAGATGCTGGATTACAGAAAATTCAAATAAGATCTCTATTAAAAACACAAGCGCTTATGACCAGGCAAGGGTAACAAGCTTCCCTCTATATTTCATTTCAAATGCAACCGACAGGCTGAACATTAAGTACAGTATGCTTATCAACCAGTATTCATTAAGCGAAAATGAATACAATTTCTGGGAGAAGCTTCAGAATGTCTCGGAAAATGTCGGAGGACTTTATGATATGACTCCTATGGCTATTCCAAGCAATATAAGTTGTGTCAACTTTCCTGATGAGATTATTCTCGGGTATTTCAGTGTATCAGCAGTATCACAAAAAAGATTGTTTATAAAGGACAGATTTATGGGTCAGCCTTATCTTTACAGAAAATGTCTGGGCGATACAATAAAGGGGGATGCACCTATCCCTGGCCTAAATATATGGGCATGGGTAATTGAGGATTATACTACTTTTAAAATAATTACGTATTACAAAGAGTGTGCTGATTGTACAACCAGAGGAACTATTGTCAAACCATCTTTCTGGGGTCAATAGTTGTTTATTGTTAGCAAAAATGTATCTTACTAGTGATTCCGGGGCGATTGCTCGCTACCCACAAGCAAGCACACATCCCGCTCGCGAGCTCGTCGCTCTGCTCCTCGGTTCGAACGCCCGACCCATCCCGCACATACGCGGGATTGCTCAGTCTATGAAACAGACTGGTTCATTAGTATACACAAAGGGAATGTCATAAATCAAAGATATAAGGCAAACTACTAATTGATAGACCTTGCATAAAAATAAACTTGACTTGTATAGCTTTTGTATCGTAACTTTATAATAATGAAATTCTTTCTTCACTATTTCACTACTCTCACGGCTGGTTTCAGCTAACATTATGTGAAATTGCGTTCTCGTTTGACCAATATGAAAGTTATGAATCGACGTTTTCGAATTCTCTATTACTTTTGGTTGTCGTTATTTTTCATTGGCACAGCCACCTTACAAGCTCAAACTGCACCGACTTATTATTATGTAGCAACAAGTGGTGATGACTCAAATCCGGGAACAGAGTCGCTCCCCTGGAAGACGCTGACTAAAGCTGCTTCGATGGCCACGGCTGGTGTCACAGTTTTTATAAAGCAGGGCACCTACAATGAACGGCTTGTGCTTTTATTCTCCGGAACAGCAGAAGAACCTGTCATATTCACATCCTATCCTGGCGAGACAGCAACTATAACCGGTGTAGGAATGGAACCCCCGACTGAGTGGTATGACGCTGGGCTCATTTGGATTAACGAATTGAGCTATATTAAAATATCCGGACTCCGAGTGGTAAATTCAGTAAGTTCCGGTATTGATGTTCAGAATAGTAATTACATTATCATCGAGAAGAATTACGTTGATAATACTTATAATCCCGGAATACACTCACATTCCAGTGAAAACATTGTAGTTGAAGCCAATGAAGTCCTTCACAGCTCCATGGAGGTTGACGAGGAATGTATAACCTTTGGCAGAACTAACATATTTGAAATAAAAAACAACCGCGTCCACGACGCCTTAAGAATAGGGATTGATGTCAAAGAGGGCTCAACAAACGGAATTGTATGCAATAATGAAACATACAACATGATTGGTTCTACCGGGATTTATATGGACGCCTATAATAGGCATGAGTACAATATTGACATATTTGATAATATCTCACATGACAACGAAATAGGTTTTGTCTTAGGTTGCGAGAACGGGGGACTGCTGGAGGGTATTAAAGTACATCACAATATTGCGTATAACAATGGTCAAAGAGGTTTTTGGGTAGCGGGCGCGGGTATAGGACCTAAATATTCATTAAAGAATATTATGTTCTACGAAAATAAGTCATATGATAACGGATTCGGCATTGAAATAGGAGGTTTTGCAGGAACGACCATGGACAGCATCGAGTTCTACAACAACTTGATCTATCGCAACAAAAATGCAGGAATAAGGATAACACGTTATGGCGAACCATCAGTTGATTATATGCTGAAAAATGTGTCAATCATCAACAACACAATCTATGGGAATGGCACTTTAGGGAACGGGTGGGATGCCGATAATGGAGGGATTAATATCTTCAACTTCATACCTGAGAACATGATGATTCGAAACAACATATATAGTGAGAACGCAGTCGGCACTATTCATGTTGCCCCCGAGATCCCATCTGATAGTGTCAGTATTGATTACAATTTCTTCGATGGATTCCAGAATTTGGTGGACGAAAGGGCAGGGACAAACGCAGTCTATGGAGATCCCTTATTCTTAAATTCATCAATGAATGACTATCATCTGCAGACAGATTCCCCTGCTGTTGATAAAGGAGATCCTCAAGCTAAGTATAACGACCCGGAAGATCCAGATAATAACGGATATGCGTTATATCCAGCACAAGGTACTCTACGAAATGATATGGGTGCTTATGGTGGTCCCTTTGCATCTTCCTGGGATCTGGCTGCTTCTGTTGCACCACCATCTATCCCTATATTGATTTCCCCCTGCAACAGGGCAACTGATGTCCCAACAACTCTACTGTTAACATGGAATGGTCCATGGGGAGCTACATCATGTCGTTTACAGGTTTCAGTAAATTCAGATTATTCATCGCTGCTTATTGATACTGCTATTATAGGTCAATCCTGTGGCATCAGAGACCTTCAGAACCACACTACATACTATTGGAGAGTCAAAGCATCTAATGCAGGCGGTACAAGCTCTTATTCCAGCACATCACAATTTGCTACGATAGGACCGGATCATGTTGAAGAATTCGACTTTAATCCTCCCTTTAATTACACTTTATATCAGAACTACCCGAATCCATTCAATCAAAATACCACGATTCAGTTTTCACTGCCCAAAATGAGTCCTGTCAAACTTTCCATTTTAAACTCTCTTGGCATGGAGATCGAAGTTCTGATGAACCAGGTTCTCCCATCCGGTAACTATCACACACAATGGGTCCCACATAGTAAAGCCAATGGTATTTACTTTTATCAGCTTCGGACATCCGAATTTATCGACATTAAGAAACTTATATTGCACAGGTAAAAAATATTCGGGTATGTTCTCTAAAGTATATACCATTCATCTGAGTTCATTCCTGGGTGGATGGATATTTATTTGACTCGTATTCAAGTCTTTCTTAACTTTGTTTGGATCCAGTTCTTTTTCATCTAATGATCTTGATTCTTCTTAATAAACCTGCTTATAACA
>CAYWEQ010000135.1:0-4906 GCA_964457185.1 uncultured Rikenellaceae bacterium | reverse complement strand
ACTTATAAATGCAAGGTAATAAAAATCAATAAGAGATGCAATGAAAAACGGTGCGAGGCATACGGCGCGAGGCGCGGGGCACGGGGCACGGGGCGCAGGGCGCAGGGCAAGGGGCGCAGGGCAAAGGGCAAAGAGCAAGAACAATATTAATAAAATAGAAAAGAGGGCGGAGAGCGCTCTTTTTTGTTGGTGGGTCTCTGGTCACTGGCCCTGTGAAATATTTGCCCGTGCGTGGGCTTTGCGCTATTTCACAGGGCTGGGTTCCGCGGTGCGGGGTATGCGGTGTGCGGTACATGAAATCTGAAACATGAAATCTGGAACATGAAACCTGGAACATGGAACCTGGAATATGGAACTTGAAATCCTTTAGCACAATCAGCGAGTTACTCCCACTAAAATACAAAAAAACCAGAATTTAACGATCGAACGATCAAACGATTTAAGACGATGCGTTCTTACCGGCAGAGTGTGTTCTTATTCCCCTGCAGGATATCCTTAATTATAATCCTTAATTGGGATCCAAACCATAGTGGATCAGGAGTCTGATCAACCCAGTTAATTGTGCTGAGTTTTTCCGGAGGAAACTCATCCAGAATTCTTGCCGTTTCCGGCGGATTGACCCACATATCTTTTTCTGCGGCTTCTGAAATGACTGATGTCCAGTTAAATGAATATTTCAGGGAAATAAAGACAATGTCGGCAACATCTTTAGCTTCAAGCCTTACAAGTGCAGTAATCTTATTAGTAAGAATATTTACCGGTGTATCTGTAAGCCGGTATATTTCTGTTAAGACAGGGGCTCCTGATCTGAAAGGAACATCATTAACAAAATCCAATTTCAGCATGCATTGCCTCTCCCGGATATTGATCCGGACAAATCCTTCGTCAGCCTGGATAATTTCCGGTTTAAGCTCAATCTCCGGCAGGCTTTTTACAATGGTATCAACCTGAGATTTAAAATTGTCTGAGCCGTTTATAAAAAAATCCAGGTCATCTGAATACCTGTGGTTTAAATATGCCCGGCTTAGAGCTGTGCCTCCCGTCAGATAAAAATCAACAGGCAGCCGCTCTATCATCTTAAGAACTTTATTCTGCAGCGGATATAATATATTTTGATAATAATCTTTTTGCATTGTAATAATACTTCCGTCGTGACCCGGGAAAAAGGCGGTTGATTGTTTTGTCATCCAGGAATCCCAGAAAATTAGCAGCTCCTCCTGAAAGTCTGATCAATTCATACCAGCCCAGAGTATTCAGGGCTCTCAGTAAAATATGCTCATCATTAAATGCTTTTACAGGGTCTTTAATGAATTCCTCCACCGCTCTTTGCCTTGCAGCAGGAGGTAAATCCCAGAACATTCCATTTATCTTATTTTCAAGCTGTCGTTGCATATTCTCTTTTATGGTATAAAGATAGCTAAAATTGTTTAATCTGCCGGAGAGAATGGAGAGGCGGTTCGATGGTGGGTCCCGCGGGATGCATGGCAGGACGGTACGCGGTACGAGGCATGCGGAAACTCAACCAAAATATGCCATGAACTGCCAGCCGCGAACCGCAAGCCGCATGCTGTGCCCGATCCTTATGCCATTGTCTTGTTACACCTCTCCATAATCCAGTCAACAACAGGCTTTACTTTTATCTTAAGCCCCTCAGCCGTCAATTCCCGTTCCTCTCTTAAGCTTATAATAGTCAGTTTTGTTGCATTAAGATCATGAGATGCAGTAATAAGGGACCTGACCTCCCTTTTAAGCGTCTTACTATCTTCCAATGATATTGTAACCTGTATCAGTTCGATAACCTTCCTTTTCTGGTAAATAACAAAATCCACTTCGCAATTCTTTTTATAATAATATACTTCATAATCCAGCTTTCGCGCATCCCTGAGGAGTTGAAGAAAGACAATGTTTTCAAGTAATCTGCCGGAGTTCACACTGAAATTTTCACCTGAGATCACAGTAAATCCCGGATCAATAAGGTAAATTTTACGATAACGCAAACTTTCCTGCTTCATAAATGAAAACTTGGGAAGAGACAAAAACAGCCAGGCCTCTTCAAAATATGAGACATAGTTTTTAACTGTATTCTCACTTCCAAGAGCAAAAATATTCTTTAACCTGTTATAACTGATCTCGCTGGCGAATGTTCCTGAAAGAAGGATAGCCATTTCTTTTAATGTTCTGACATTTCTTATATTATACCTGTAAATTATATCGCGGGTTATAATTGCTTCAAACAGATTTGAAAGATAGATCTTCTTATCCTCGCCGGCCAGAACTTCCGGAAAGCCTCCTGCTTTCATATATTCATTAAAATGATTAAAAAGAATTCCCTTTTCTCTGGCTGTTATGCTCTTAATAATTTTAACTCCTTTACTATTCAGAAATTCACAAAAAGAAAACGGAAAAAGTTCAATTGTGGAATAGCGCCCTGTAAGTTGTGATGCTGATTCGCGGCTTAAAAGTTTTGCATTGGAACCCGTAAGAATTATTTTTATGTTATTACGCAATAGCCGGTTAACAAAAAGGTGCCAGGAGTCAACATTCTGAATCTCATCAAGAAGAAGATGTGTAAACTCGCCGTAAACTGAATAAAGAGCTTCAAGTAATTGATTCAAACTACCGGCATCTAGTCCGGTAAGCCGTTCATCATCAAAGTTGACATAACCATAATTGGTCCCGGCCAGAACCCTGTGTCCCAAAGTTGATTTACCTGATCTTCTGATGCCGGTAATGATCTGAACTAGCCGGCTGTTTATGTTAACAGCCCTTTCCTGCTCCCGTGCCACCCATCCTATGGCGCTGATAACCGGAATCTCATCGCGCTGCTCAGTAATGATTTGCAGAAAATTCCTTTCCATTGCTCAAAATTAATAAACCAGCCCAAAGATAACATTTATTCTCACTATATTGAGATTATTTTTTATTTTATTCGCAATATAGAGACAGACCAAAGAAATTCAACGTGCGGTGTGCGGCTTGCGGCGCGAGGCATGCGGCACAATAAATGTTTAAAGGTTGAAGGGTTTAAAGGTTTAAGGTTATTTGGACTTGTAAAAGGCAATCAGTGCAGGGCGCAGGGCTCAGCCTTCGCTAAAGCTTCGGCTGACAAGTCAGGGCGAAGAGCGGAGGGCAGAGAGCGGAGGGTGCTCTTTTTTTAAAACGGGTGTGCGGCATGAGGTGTGCGGCGCGAGGCATGCGGCACAATAAATGTTGAAAGGTTTAAAGGTTTAAAGGTTTAAGGTTATTTGGACTTGTAAAAGGCAAGTAGTGCAGGGCGCAGGGCTCAGCCTTCGCTAAAGCTTCGGCTGACAAGTCAGGGCGAAGAGCGGAGGGCAGAGAGCGGAGGGTGCTCTTTTTTTAAAACGGGCGTGCGGTGACTCTTAACGATCAAACAATCAAAAATGGTCTAAAACTGTTTGTTTATTACGCAAAAAAGGTCTATTTTTGCAGATGTGATGGAAATAAAACGAGATATAAATATTCCTTCAACCTCTTTTTTTCTGTTCGGTCCAAGAGGAACAGGTAAGTCCACTTTTGTTAAAAGTCTTATTAATAAAAATACTTTATATATCGATTTTCTCGATCCGGATACATTCAGAACCTATACGGCATTCCCTGAAACCCTCATAAAAACTGTCAATGCTGTAAACACAGTCCAGGTGATCATTGATGAGGTTCAAAAAGTCCCGCAAATACTTGATGCAGTCCATAAAATAATGGAAGAGAGAAAGATACGATTTATCCTGACAGGATCCGGTGCGCGGAAACTCAAAAAGAGCGGAGCCGACCTCCTGGGAGGAAGAGCTATATATTGCAGGATGCACCCTTTTACGGCAAATGAGCTGGGGAAATCTTTTTCACTGGATAAAGCATTACAGACCGGTTTGATACCGGTTGTTGAAAGAAGTGTTGATCCGGCAAAAACATTGTCGGCTTATGTAGATATTTATCTTCGTGAAGAGATAATGGCAGAGGGACTGGTCAGAAACCTGGGTACATTCACCCGGTTTCTTGAGATAATAAGCTTTTCGCATGGTACAGTTCTGAATGTCAGCAACCTGGCAAGAGAGTGCCAGGCAGGCAGAGGGATCGTTACAGGGTATATCGATATCCTTGAAGATCTATTACTGGCCTACCGCCTCCCTGTATTCACACGGAGAGCAAAGAGGAAAACCGCCTCTCATCCGAAATTCTATCTGTTCGATAACGGATTATACCGCCGTTTAAGACAAAGAGGCCCCCTCGATATTGAATCTGAAATATCAGGTCCGGCTCTTGAGGGTCTTGTTGGTCAACACCTCAGAGCATATTCAGACTTTGCACTTCCGGATACTTATTTATTTTACTGGCGTTCACTAGCCGGAAATGAAGTTGATTTTATTCTCTATGGCGGAAAGACATTTACTGCTGTGGAAGTTAAGAATACTAAAGTTATCCGACCCTCCGATTATAACGGACTTACCTCATTTGGTGACGATTATCCCGAAGCATCCCTTGTGCTGCTTTACAGAGGGAATGTTATAATGAAGCATAAAAATATTCTTGTTGTCCCTGTTGAGATCTTTTTGCAAAATCCGGGAGAATATCTTAAATAGTTGTTATCAGGTTTTCAGTGAATATTGAGTGGCGGGGTGATGAGCCATTCCAGAGTCCTTTCGGGGATAAACCGTTCGGGTAGAAACCAGATTAAGATAAATCAGAGTGCATGAGAGGGTGCTCTTTTTTTGAAACGGGTACGCGGCTTGCGGCGCGGGGCATGCGGTACGAGGCGTGCGGTACGAGGCGCGGGGTGCGCGGCAGGCGGCATGAGATACGAGGCGTGAGGCATGAGGCATGCGGCTACCGGTGACCGGCTTGCGGCGTGGGGTGCGCGGCGCGAGGCGCGAGTCGCGAGGCTCCCGGTTTT
>CAYWEQ010000134.1:3266-4951 GCA_964457185.1 uncultured Rikenellaceae bacterium | reverse complement strand
CTGTTTGGAGATGTTTTATATACAGTTGGCTTTGCAACAATACTGGCAATAGTTGTAGCATGTCTTGGACTTTTTGGAATGGCAACTTACAGCATTCAGACAAGGCTGAAGGAGGTTGGCGTCAGAAAGGTTTTTGGTTCACAATCACAAAGTGTTGCACTGCTCATTGGCAGGACATTTATGATAATGCTGATAATTGCCGCTGTTATAGCTGCTCCGCTTGCATATTTATTAAATTCAGTCTGGCTTAAGTTTCTAGCTTTCCATGTTACATTTGGCGCAGGCACTCTCTTCACCGGCATCATAATTGTGTTCATAACAGGCATTTTGACAGTTCTTTCTCAAACCCTTAAAGCGGCTAACTCAAATCCTGTTGATATTCTAAAATATGAGTAGGAAGCCAAAGGATTGATTTTAGTTCCGTATCTGCATGATTATGTGTGTGTTATAAAAACAGTCAACAATCCCGTCACCCTCTTCAAAACAAAAACCCGCAAGACGTTGATCTTACAGGATAAATAAGTGTGAGTGTGAGAGTGAGTGTGAGAAAAAAGAGCGATTGTGCTCGCTCTCGCTCTCACTCTCGCTCTTTTTTATGTGGTGCCACCGGGAATCGTCCCGATAGATCGTAGGACAGCAAAAAGAAGAAGATTGAAAGTATAAATCCTCAAACGATTGCACGATTGCATGATACGATCCTCGATCAGTATCCCTGCTGCGGCCATTCCTTCCTCTTTGCAGCGAGACAATCTTTCAGGTCAGTCATCTTTGGTTCAAGACGGCTTATAACCTCATCTTTAATCTTACCGACAGCTCCGCCAGAACCTGAAACATCTGAAATGCGCGTGAGCTGTATTTCCAACTCAGGGAAAAGACGATCAATAAGTCTCTGTATCTCAGATATTCTACGCTTGTCGTCTTCCCAGGCTACCTCCGTGCCCGGCATGAAATACATATCCAGGTTTGACTTGTGCATGTCAATCTCCATTTCCAGGTTCTCAACAAGCGAATCCTTGCCTGCCTCAAGATCAGAGAGCGACTTCATTGAATAAAGGCCCAGGGCATACAGAAAATAAAGCATATCGGGATTATCTTCATCGAAAACAAATTCCGCTTCACTTTCAGTTGCAGTCTCCTGCGCACCTGCACTGAAAGCCTGAGCCATAGCTTCTGTGATTCCACCGAACATTCCTCCCATAAGGTTTTCCATCAGCTTACCCATCTGCTGTTCGAACTCTTCCATCTGAGGTTTCATTATTTCTTCAAGCTCAAGAGAAAATGATTCTGCATATTTCTTGCCCTTGGGAATATTGTTGAGACGCTCAACCTCCTGCATGACATCGGCGCTGATCAGGAAATTTTCATCCTGGAACCTGGCTGCCCCTGCTGCCTGATCCTCCGGTGACATTGAAGTCATTTTATCAAGAAAAGCTTTCAGAAGATCAATGGCAGATGTCATGATCTTACCGATAAGGTCAATCAATTCTTCTCTTGAAGCTTTAAATTCAGCCAGCGACTGTATGGACCGGAGCCTCACCAGGGCCTGTTCCATAATTGTATCCCGATCTGTCATGGGATTATTATGTTTTATATGTATGTACTCTATAAATTTACGAATTTCTTTCCAGAGAACATGATTATGGCGTCAGGGTTTTAGAACGGCAACCGGAAAAAAGAGGGCGGGA
>CAYWEQ010000134.1:0-3166 GCA_964457185.1 uncultured Rikenellaceae bacterium | reverse complement strand
AACGCACGAACGATCAAACGATTGAACACATAACACTGAATATGAAGTGCTACCCCATCCTTTCTTTTAAAGCCCTGGCATATCTTCTGCTCATCAGGATCGGGTTAGCAATACCACGCAGATGGATACTGAAATCATAGTTATATTCTTTTTCAATCTTTTCAACGTATTCGAGGTTAATGATAGAGGACCGGTGGATACGGCAAAAAAATGTCTGCGGAAGCCTCTCGTCCCACTCTCTCATCGATTTATAGATTATCCCGTGCCTGTTATCGGAAGTAAAAACCATAGAATAATCTCCTTCAGCCCGGATATGAATTATAGAGCTGATCTTAAGGAAAACCATTTGTTTTCCCATAAGTACGAATAAGCGGTCAGAATAATCGAGAGCTTTGTCGTTTGCTGATAGCGAAACTTGATGCGATTCCAGCCGGTTTAAAGATTTCTCCAGTCTTTCCTGCGAAATGGGCTTGAGCAAATAATCAAGAGCGTTAATCTCAAAAGCTCTCAGTGCATAAGCATCAAATGCCGTGACAAAAATGATATGTCCGTTGAACTCAACCTTGTTAAGCAGGTCAAAACCTGATTCACCGGGCATCTGGATGTCAAGAAAAAGAAGATCCGGACAATGCAACTCAATCAGGTTAATTGCTTCAGGTACGCATCCGGCTTCAGCAACTACCCTTATATTTGAATGCTCCTTAAGAAGGCTGATCAGCGCTTTTCTTGCAAGTGCCTCATCATCAATGATGATTGCTTTATACTCTTTTACTATCATGGTCATTACCGATTTCAATATTCACTCTGACAAAAGAGGACTCCTTTTCTATATAAAAAATATGCTTCCCGGGGTAAAGGATCTCAAGCCTTTTTTTTGCATTCTTAAGACCAGTCCCCATACCAGGCAGGATCTCTTCGAAACTTTCTGAATGACCCGGATCAATCCAACGACCTGTGTTATAAACAGAGATTTTTAATCCTTTTATAGTTTTCACAGCTGATATTTTAATAGTTAATGGCATCGGGCTGGTTTTCATTCCGAATTTGATGGCATTTTCCACAAAAGGCTGAATAAGAAAACTAATAACAGGGATCTCTTTTGCTTCGGGATCGATATCAAATTCAACATTCAGATTATTCTGGTAGCGTTTCTTCTCAATTGCAAAGTAATTTTTGAGTGCATCAAGTTCATATTCAAGTGGATTATATGCCTTGTTATTGGAGAGAAGAGAGTATCTGAGGAATTCTGATAATTCGGTGATCATGCTTTTTGTCGCTTTTGGATCGTCATCTGCAAGAGCCCAGATAGAATTCAGTGAGTTGAACAGGAAGTGAGGATTGAGCTGGTAACGCAGAATCTCAAGCTGAGCATTCTGTGCCATAAACTGAGCCTGGGTGGCACGGTTCTGCTCTTCTCTCAGGTTAAGCCAGAAATTGATACCAAGATAGAGCGTGCTCCAGCCGCTAATGACAAGAAAAATAATCAGCATGTTTGCTGAAAAAAATGTTTTCAGGAAAAAATCCTTTAATACTTGAACCTGCTGGATTTGAGGCAGTTCTGGTTTAATGTACAAAGGGAGGCACAGAATACTGTGAACAACATATACCAGAAGTGTGGAAATTAATGCGGATATGAAAACAAACAACAGGAACCCGGGTATTGAGGAAATCATTTTCAAACGGGATTTATAATACTGTCTTAGTATTATTGTAGCAATCAGCCCCAGGAAATAATAAGTGTAGACCAGATAGAAATAGTGCCATGAGACAAGCTCACTTTGATTGTAGATATATGTTAGAAGTGATATTCCCAACCACCCTCCGATGTTTAAGATCCAGAAAAGGTTATTCTTATTAAGGGATCTGAGATGATGAAAAGAATTCTGCATTATGATAAAGTCAACACCCTTCAGGGGAATAATTGTAAAGGTAAGAAACTGTGAGCTTAAAAGCCAGCCGTTTAACCGTCGGATCGGCCGGTAACAGAATTTATGCTACCTCCGGTCGTTTTTTTATTTAGGTTTGAAGCATTACCAGTTAAAATCATCCCGCTATGAATAAAATAATTATGGGTTATCAGAATTTTACTCAAAAAACAGTAAACAAAGGCTTCTCACGATTTATTCAATTTCCCTTAACCAGGATCCTGATTGCCCTGCTCTTTATCACACCGGCAATAGTCTTTCATAATTTACTGGCTATTAATTTGCTGGATAAAGTGAGCGGACTTCCTGGTGACGTGATTTATTTTGTTGAAACCTTTCTTTTCATTTTTCTGATCTATTACTTATATAAAATATATGCTAAGATTATAGAAGGCAGGCAGGCACTTGAATTCAGCTTTAAAGGTGGTTTGAAAGAATTTACCAGAGGTGCTGCGGTTGGAGGCAGCCTGGTATCTATAATGGCAGTACTGCTCTCTTTATGTGAATTTTACAACATCGAAAAGGTCAATTCACCTTACATCCTGGTATATGGAATTTTTCGTTATGGTATCGGAGCATATCTGGAAGAGGTTGTATTTACAATAATAATATATAAACTGGCTGAAGAGTTTTTAGGTACTAAATGGTCTGTTATTCTGATTACATTTCTGTTTGGTCTTGCTCATACCGGGAATAGTAATGTTACCATACAAAATTTACTCTTAATGAGCCTTTCACATATTTTAGTTCTGTCCTCTTTTATACTGACCAGAAGAATATGGATGGTCTGGGCTTTACACTTCAGCTGGAACTTTTTTCAGGCTGCGATATTAGGAATAAGTAATTCAGGGATGGCGCAGGAAGGTTTTCTTACTCCGGTTTTAACAGGACCTGAATGGTTTACCGGTGGAAACTACGGGATTGAGGCATCATACGTTTCGGTTTCCCTGAATATAATTGCCGGGGCAATAATTCTATGGAAGGCAGTAAAATCAGGACAAATGATAAAACCATCATGGAAAAGAAAATGAGAAAGATCATTTTGTTATTTGCCGCTTTTCTCTCTCTTCCGGCATTCGGACAATCAGAGGAAGATACTCTTGCCATAAAAAAAGCTACCCTCAACTATATCGAAGGATGGGCTACAGGTAATGTTGAACGCATTAAGGAATCTGTCTCGCCTGAACTTTCAAAACGGAGAGTTGCCTCTGCAGGAGACCTTGTTTTTGTCCAGGATATGA
>CAYWEQ010000133.1:0-4956 GCA_964457185.1 uncultured Rikenellaceae bacterium | reverse complement strand
TTCCGATAATTATTCCATTGTCATGTCGCTTCTTAACCTCGATTTCAGGTTAAGCACGAGGATCAGGTCTAATGGATATTTCGGATCATTAAGCTGGGACGGACGAGACTGTATGCATGCAATTCTCAGCGAAATACCCCAGCACGTATCTGTCAGTGCGGGGGATACAATTGAAACGACAGGCTTTTCAGCAGTTTTCCCCGAAGGTATCATCATTGGTACTGTGAACAGTTTTGAAAAACCTGGAGGAGATTTCTACATGATTGACGTTGCACTGAAAACTGACTTCAGGAAACTTCATTATGTGAATGTTATCGGGAACCTGATGAAAACAGAACAGATTGAACTTGAAAATTCATTTCAATGATCAACTCGTTTTTAAGACTAAGTGTGATTTTCGTTTTGCTGATCCTTCTGCAGGTTCTGCTTTTCAATAATATTGAGTTCAGCGGCTATATAAATCCATATATCTATATTATGTTCATCCTGCTCCTGCCGGTTGAAATATCATCAGGGCTGCTTCTTCTCATTTCATTTTTTACAGGACTTGTTATTGATTTCTTTTGCGGCTCTCCGGGGATGCATACTTCAGCAACAGTTCTTGCAGGATTTGTCCGTCCTTATGTATTGAGGCTGATATCGCCAAGAGACGGTTATGAAGCCGGTTCGAATCCATCGATGATCATTTACGGATTCAGGTGGTTCCTGCTCTATACTCTGATCATAATCCTTATCCATCATCTGGTTCTGTTTTACCTCGAGGTATTCAGGTTTACCGATTTCTTCAGGACCTTGCTCAGGGTCATACTGAGTTCGCTTTTCTCGATAACCTTTATCCTTCTCCTGGAATATGCAAGGAGGGGTAAATAAATGACCGGTTTATGAAGGATATTTACTCCAGCAGGAAATATATCATTATCAGTCTTATTACCGTGGCTTCTTTATTGCTGATTGTCAAATTGTTTGTTATCCAGATCGTTGAGGATACATACAGGATGTCGGCTGACAACAATGTCCTCAGGTATGTTACCCAGTATCCGGCCAGGGGACTGATTTATGACCGTAACGGCAAACTTATCGTTTTCAATCAGGCCGCTTATGACCTGATGGTCATTCCCGCTCAAACCGGAGCAATGGATACTTCGCTGTTTTGCAGTGAGCTGGGAATTTCAAGAGATGCCCTTAAAGAAAGAATGTATGCAGCTGTCATTTATTCCCGCAGGGCACCATCGGTATTCCTGAAGCAGATATCTGCCGAAACATACGCAAAGTTCCAGGAAAAGATGTTCATGTACCCCGGATTCTATGTTCAGCCCCGGACACTCAGAAAATACTCAAAACCGGTTGCTGCTCATCTGCTGGGATATGTAAGTGAGGTGGATGAAGCTCTGATAAAACAGAATCCTTACTATAAGCCGGGTGATTATATAGGTAAGCTGGGCATTGAGGAAGCCTATGAAAAAGAGCTCAGGGGCACACGCGGCGTGAAAATCTATATGGTTGATGTCTACAGCCGTATTAAGGGATCATATGCTGAAGGAAGCATGGATACACTTGCTGTCCAGGGTACAGATATTACCTCAACAATTGATCTGGATCTGCAGGAATACGGCGAGAAGCTTATGCAGAATAAAACAGGGAGTATTGTGGCGATTGAACCCGGCACAGGGGAAATACTTGCACTCATTTCATCACCAAATTTTGATCCCGGCCTTCTTGTCGGACGGATAAGATCCGAAAATTATACCAGGCTGCAAACTGATACTCTGCTGCCTCTTTTTAACAGGGCGTTCATGGCCTCATACCCACCGGGATCAACTTTTAAACCGCTGAACGGATTGATAGGGCTCCAGGAAAAGGTTATTTATTCTTCAACAAAATTCAGCTGCGATCACGGATATCTTTTTTTAGCCTGCCATTCACATTCCTCTCCCCTCGACCTTGAGGGAGCTATAATGAATTCATGTAATTCATATTTCTGCCAGACATACAGGAGAATACTTGAAAATCCCGCATATGCCTCTGTCAGTGAGGCATATGAAAAATGGAAAAGCTACCTTAATGAATTCGGATTCGGGAGGAAGCTGGGCAGCGAGTTTGTAAATGAACTACCAGGACTGGTACCTTCATCATCCTATTTTGACAGGTACTATGGCAAAGGCTCCTGGAAAGCACTGACAGTGATCTCAATGGCTATCGGACAGGGAGAGATCGGAACCACTCCGATGCAGATGGCTAATATGACAACTGCTATAGCCAACAGGGGATATTATTATACTCCTCATATTGTAAAATCTGCAGGTGAAAACAGGAGAATTGACACTGCTTTTACAACAAGGCATAACATAAGTATTGACTCAATAAATTTTGAAAAAATCATACTCGGAATGGAGGCTGCCGTTAACGGAGGAGCAGGAGCAACTGCAAGGATAGCAGCACTGCAGGATATTATAGTCTGCGGGAAAACTGGAACAGCACAAAATCCGCATGGCGAGGATCATTCGGTTTTCATTGCTTTTGCGCCAAAGGAAAATCCGAAAATCGCAATTGCCGTTTATGTTGAAAATGCAGGTTTCGGGGCAACCTATGCTGCACCCGTTGCAAGCCTGATGATAGAAAAATACCTGAAAGGAGATATCTCCTCTGCCAGTAAATGGCAGGAACAGAGAATACTTGAACTGGACCTGATCAGAAAGCTGACTGAAAATGAAACGGAGCATTAATATCTGGAAGGGAATCGATAAAATAACGATCCTGCTTTTCCTCATGCTTGTCACGCTTGGGTGGTTCAACATCTATGCTGCAGTATTTAATGAGGAGCATAAAGGGATACTTGATCTGTCACAGCGGTACGGGAAACAATTTATATGGATCGCAGCCACACTGGTTCTTGCTGTTTTTATCGTAATTATTGATGTAAGGTTTTATTTCTTCTTCTCATGGTTCATTTATATCGGAATAATGTTACTGCTTGTTCTGGTGCTTGTTTTCGGCAGAGAGATCAACGGCGCCAGATCATGGTTTGAATTTGGACAGTTAAGTTTCCAGCCTTCTGAATTTGCAAAGTTCGGTACAGCACTTGTGCTGGCAGATTTTCTAAGCAAACGCAGACAGGAGCTTACAAAGCTAAAGGTGATAATTCCATCAGCAGGCATAATCTTTTTACCGGCTCTTCTTACGGCATTACAGCCTGATATGGGTTCCACAATAGTGTTCTTTTCATTTTTTCTTGTTCTCTTCAGGGAAGGAATGAGCCCCTTCATCTTTGTGTCGGGATTGCTGATGCTTATTCTGTTCTTTTTCACGCTTATCTTTAGTGATGTGTACCTGGAAATTGTTCTCGTGGCCATGGCTTTCCTGCTTACATGGTTTACCACAAGAAAATTAAGGCTCTGTCTGACAGGTCTCGGTATATTTATAGTCATTGCAGGGCCATTGTACGTACTTGATCATTATGTTATCAATTCACTTGGCAATAAGCTCATAATATTGATCTCGGTTATCCTGTCGGGGATAGCTTTTGCATATTACATATATCAGAAAAAGGCCGTGTCAGTGCTGATCATTTACCTTTTTCTTCTGGGAAGCATTGTTTATGTCGATTCAGTGGATTATGTATACAGCCATCTTTTAAAGCCTCATCAGAGGGAACGGGTTGAAATTATGCTTGGTTTCAAGTCAGATCCTCATGGGACAGGATATAATGTAAACCAGTCAATGATATCAATAGGATCAGGAGGACTGACAGGAAAAGGATATCTTCAGGGGACACAGACAAAATTCAAATTTGTTCCTGCCCAGAGTACCGATTTTATTTTCTGCACTATCGGAGAAGAATGGGGTTTCCTTGGATCAGTAACCGTGATAGGATTATATATCTTTCTTCTGCTCAGGCTGGTGATGCTTGCTGAAAGGCAGCGATCATTGTTTTCAAGGATTTATGGCTATGGAGTTCTGGCTATTTTATTTGCTCATTTCTTTATCAATATCGGAATGGCTTTAGGCCTTGTGCCTGTTATAGGTATACCCTTGCCTTTTCTGAGTTATGGAGGCAGCTCCCTATGGGGATTTACGATATTGCTGTTTATTTTCCTCAGGCTTGATGCCAGCCGTACCGAATATCTTGTATGATCAGAATGGGATTGTGATCCTGTGGGAGATCTCTATCCCAAAATCTTTTTCCACATAATCAATAAGCTGAGGAAAGAACTCCATAAAATCATCCAGGAGTGAATAGTAGTTCTTCTTAAGTGCCCTGATGGCAAATCTTGTTTCATGGGGCAGAGTGGTCCTCTTGCTCAGAGTCTTCAGAACATGCCTGATGCCACTTGTGGTCTGATATGATTCTATCCAGTTGTTGATGATGAAGAATGGCATCATCTTCCTGACATCCTCAGGAAGAATGTCGTAATTATTCACCAGTGCCCTGTAAAAATTATAAGTAACACTCTCCAGCGGCCTCCTGGAAAAATAATTCCATTCCTTTGTAAGAAAGTGATCATAAATTATGTCTGTTACAACTCCTGCATACCTGTGGTATTTTCTTGAAAAAAATATCTTGCTTCGGTGCACTACAGGATGACGGTCAGTAAATCCGTCTATATGTCGATGCAGTATAATACCTTTACGGATCAGATCAGGATAATTTAAATAGTCACGCCCTTTGACATAATCCCCTATGTAATTTCCGATGATTATTTTTTCGGAATCACCTGATAAGTATATGTGGGCGAGCACGTTCATATGGTGATATAATAGTACAAAGAATTTACCATATCCCTTATGATATAAAAAACAATTTCCTTAATATGTTTAGCTGTTATATGGTTCTTAAAGTTAACTATATGAAGAACAGAATATTGCATCATTGAAACAGCATATAAAAAAATCCCTTTAAAAGTTCGGAATTTCAGTATGCAAATTATACATTTGTTGATTCATTATAAAAAGAAAAGT
>CAYWEQ010000132.1:0-5024 GCA_964457185.1 uncultured Rikenellaceae bacterium | reverse complement strand
GTTATTGATGGTGCTCTTGCAGGAAAATTCCTGAACAGGGTAAAAGAGATCCTTGAAAATTATTCTGGTGAAATAGTATAAACCACCGGTTAAACAATCTATTCATAATCCTCAGAGAAGCTGATAAAATCCTCCTGCGACTTGAAAAAAGGATCAGAACAATTTGCCCGTTTCTTAATATTTCTGCTATATTAGCATCTTTAATTATTGAGATTGAAATATATAAATCCCGTTCCAGTATTAAGCCGGAATACTGATCTGAGGATGTGAGGTTTATCATACTATTTAGACCTGAATAAAATGATCAAAAGGCTGATTCTGCTGACATTGCTTCTGACTTTGTTTTCAGAATGTTATGTATTTCCCCAGGCTAAAGTTCAAATAAAACTGGATTTTTATGAAGCCGAAAGCTGGATCCTTTTTGAAGATTTTAAAGAAGCCCTTCCATTGTACGAGCGACTCCTACAATACTATCCAAACAATTCAAATTATAAATACAGGCTCGGTCAATGCTATCTGAACAAACCAGGCGAAAAGGAAAAAGCTATAGGCTATCTTGAAGATGCGGTTAAGAACATCAATCCGAGATACAAGGAAGGAAAATACAAGGAAACCGGTGCACCGTATGATGCTCTTTACTACCTGGCAAATGCATACAGAATTAATAACCAGCTGGATAAAGCTATTGAGACTTATCAGCTTTTTAAACAGAATCTGGATTCCAAAATTTACAATCCTGTCGTAGTTGAAGAACAGATCCAATCATGCCTCCATGCCAAAGAGCTGATGAATATACCTCTTTATGTAAAGGAACAAAATCTTGGCAGTAATATAAATGAGGATAATTCTGAATTCAATCCGGTAATCTCTGATGATGAGAGAATTATGGTATTCTCTAAAAGCGAAGCTTTTTATGACGCCATTCTCTATTCAACAAGAAGCAACGGTGAATGGAGCGGGCCTATAAATCTGAATGAAGCACTCAAAGTTGACCAGGACCTCTATCCGACTTCAATATCAAAAGACGGAAAAACACTTTTCCTGTACAGCTCAACCGGTTATGACGGTATAATATATTCATCAACCTATGAAAATGGAGCATGGAGTCCCCTGGTTAAGCTGAATGACAACATAAACACAAAGTACTGGGAATCTCATGCAACAATATCACACGATAATAAAAAACTGTATTTCACCAGTAACCGTAAAACTAAAAGTTCTCTTGGCGGACTGGATATATATGTATCTGTCAGGGACAGCTCCGGAGACTGGGGACCTCCCGTTAATCTTGGACCTGTTATAAATACTCCATATCATGAGGAGACTCCGTTCCTGAGCAGTGATGACAAAACTCTGTTCTTCAGTTCCAGGGGCCATTATAACATGGGAGGATATGACATATTCTATTCGACGCTGCTTGAGAACGGACAATGGTCGGTACCGCTGAATGCGGGCTATCCGCTTAATTCTACCGATGATGATGTTTTCTTCACACCAATAAATGAAGGTTACGAAGGTTACATTGCTAAATATACTCCATATGGTTTTGGTGAGCAGGATATTTACAAAATGGAGATCTTCTCTGACGACCATCCCAGGAAATTTACCATAAGAGGAATTGTTACGATTGCCGATCTCCTGCACAATATGGATGACCGGATTAAAATAAGCGCTCTTAACAACAAAAAACCTGATCAGATTGTGGTTGTTTATTCAAATCCGCAAACGGGTGAATATGAATTACAGCTTCCTCAGGGAAACTATGATCTGACATATGAGGGTCCGGGGGGCGTCAAAGTACAGAGGAATCTTGACCTGTCCCTGACTCATCCCTCTGACAGCTTTTTACTTCCGGGTACAATATTGCCCAAATCAGATTTTGTTGCTGATCTGTCAGTTGAGAGCGAAAATGTCATTTCGGTAACCAGGGGAGATACAATCATAATCCCTGTGAAGACGGAGCCGGGATCAATGCTTGTCGTGGAACACTGGCTTGGCGATTCGCTTCTTTACACTGAGTCCATCCCAATAACCGACTCAACATTTTATTATAAGATGGTGCCTCAGCCCGGAGATAACAAGGTTATTTTTAAAGTCACAGACAGATTCAGTAATACAACAACCGCCGAGGTCCTTATTACCAGGAAACCGGATGATACCGTGCAGCAGGTCATACGCCCTGAGTATAACAGGGTCATTTCAGAAAAACAGATTGCAGCACTTACTGAAATGCAGAAAAACCGTGCCAATGATGAGTTGAAAAAAATTATTTCAGAGGCCGAAATTCAGAAGTACCAGTTCGGCAGAGTTGACGACCAGATCTCATATATCAAAGAAGAAGCCCTGAAGAAGGGCATCAGCCCTGAAGAGGTCGACAGGCTTGCCCTCGAAGTAGCTTTCAGGGATAATATTCTTTCTCAGGCTGCAGTCGACTACCTGGCAAAGAATACGGATGGAGAGCTTAAAAAGATTTTGAGTGAAATTGATATTTATGAGCTCAATCTCAAGACATGGAATGACCTGCAGGAATATATTGCGGAAAAAACCGGTGGAAATATAAGTCCGGAAGCTCTCGACAAAATCGCCGCCAGCATTCTTGCTGAACCTGATCTCTCTATATCATATGGAAAAGAGAAGTTCCTGGCACTAAGCGAAGATCCTGAATTTGGAAAGGTATTAACGCAGGCTGTCGCTGCCACAGAGGAAAAAGGTATCAAGGAGGGCGGCGCATGGCTGCAATCAGTTTATAATGAATCAATTAAGCAAGGATTGTCAGACAGGGAGTTTGCTAAAATACTTGCCGCAATAAGCTCCATGCCAGGTACTGATGCTGAACAATTCCGTAAAGACCTTGCTGTACATGCTGAAGAACCTTTCCTTTCCTGGTTGAATTCGCTGGATCTGAAAAAAGAAGGAATAAAAACTCCTGAGGATCTCATTTTGTTCATTCTGAAGAATAAAGACAAGATCGGTCCTGAAGAATTAATCTTCAAAGCCCTGGCAAATCTTATTGCAGCAAAGGATATTCCGGTCGAAACAGTTAAATCGGGTATTGCAATTGAAAAAGAGGGCAAATGGTGGATATTGTGGCTGCTGCTGGGAGCCGGGCTAATATTCTGGTTTATCTGGTACAGGAGAAGGAAGAAGGATAAAAAGCAACCTGCTGAATAGCATCTTCTATCTCCCCGTTTTTTTATACATTTGTTATGATGAATAATTTCAGAGTTAAAACATACCGCCTTAAACTGCAGCTATTGACTCTGGTTATTTTTTCTGTGGCTGCTTCGGCTCAGTCTACAAAGGAGATGAAGGAGATTTTTGCCCAGGCTGAATCATACTACCTCTATGAAGAGTATGAACTGGCAAACCAGTTGTATATATTACTGGAAAACCCTGAGAATCTTAATGTTATTTATAAAATCGGCACCTGCTACCTGAACATTCCTGACGAAAAGGAGAAGGCTATACCTTACCTTGAGGCAGCAGCAAAAAATGCCGCTTACAATGCAAAAACAAAATCCTTCAAGGAAAAGAGGGCTCCTCTTGATACCTATTTCTACCTGGCCAGGGCTTATCTGATCAATAATGAACTGGAAAAGGGACTCAATACACTTCAAAACTTCAGAAGCCTCGCAAAAGAGACTGAGGGGAAAGGAGGTATGGAAAACCTGGATTTCGTCGACCAGCAGATACAGGCATGCAAGATTGCCATGGGATCCATGGAAAATCCGGTAGTGATAAGCAAAAAATTGCTAGGAACTGATTTCAGCCTGGGATCAATGAATGAAAATCCGGCAGTAAGCTTCGATGGCAGCACCATAGTATTTACAGAACGAAGGGGGCTGGTAAATGTCATTCTTTTCTCGAAGAAGATAAGGGGTAAGTGGCAGACTCCGGTTGAAATAACATCCCGGCTCAATGCAGGTGAAGATTGTTTATCATGCTCTCTTAACATGGACGGAACAGAACTTTTCCTGTATAAGAATGATAATTTTGACGGTAATATATATAGCTCGAAATATGTAAATGACGAATGGACTCCCATTGTAAAACTAAACAGGAATATCAACACAAAATTCTACGAGTCCCATGCATCTGTTTCCGCTGACGGGAAAAGGCTCTATTTTACCAGTAACAGGGAAGGCGGTCAGGGAGGGCTGGATATTTATGTTTCGGAAAGAGATGCTTCAGGCGACTGGGGTACTGCTGTCAATCTTGGCCCAATCGTAAATACAATGTACAATGAGGATAATCCTTTTATAATCCAGGCCGATTCGGTTCTTTATTTTTGTTCAGAAGGTCATAACTCAATGGGAGGATATGATAATTTCAAGAGCAGGAACGTTGGAAATGAATGGAAAACGCCTGTAAATCTTGGATATCCGATAAATACAACAGATGATGATAAGTTCTTTCAGCCTGCCAATAATGGATTGAATGCTTTCTATTCATTGAAGACTGATTACAAAAAGAGAGAGATTTTCTACCTGGGACTGGGAGGGCTGGATGTTAACCAGGTTTACGAAATAACAGGGAGGTTCATGCTGAATGATACAGCAATGGCTCCGGATAAAAACTTTAAGATCAATATCCTCAACAGAAAATCAGGTGATACCCTGTATAAAGCAGCACCTGATTTATATTCTGGTTCGTACCGGATAAACGTTGCACCCGGAGAATTCAGAGCAGTATATTCAGGTGACGGATATTTCACAACTACTGTTGATACGACAATAATCCGTGATAATCCTCAGCTGATTGTCAATCTCGATGTAACACTGATAAGAGATTCTTCTCTCATTGAACCTGTGGTATATGAAAAAATCGATCTCGCCGAGATACCGGTTGTTGCTGCAATTGATTCCAGTATCCTGATAAGAAACATGCATGTTGATGATGTGGGCGATCCAAATGTTGATGATTCAGATATACTTTACTATACCGTTCAGGTCATGGCTCTTTATAATCCTGTCGATGTCAGCTATTTCAAACGCATTACCGACATGAAGGTGATGTACAATGAG
>CAYWEQ010000131.1:2911-5052 GCA_964457185.1 uncultured Rikenellaceae bacterium | reverse complement strand
CTGAATGGACTTTTATCTACCTTGACAATTGCACTTTCATAAACCTCATTTTGTATAGCAAATCCTTTAATGCTAATTGGACTGCATATAACAGGATCATCATTCAGATTTGTTTTAAAGGAGATTTTGTCAGTATTTACATCCCCACTGCGATAATCAATAAAACCTCGTAAAGTATCTCCATTTATATCGACTAGATATCCTGGTATAAAGTTTACCTGGCAAGGGCACGTTGGGGGAAGTAAGATACCATAAACCAAAAATGCAGTTGTTAATAACAGATATTTCATTATTATTATTTAATGAAATAAACAGGAAGTTTACACCAGGGTTATAAACTGTCTGCGTCTTACGCTTCACGCTTCACGCCTCACGCTTCAGAACAATTCCTGTATCTCCTTCTTAATCATTTCCAGCGCTGGTGCGGTCAGGGAGCTCTTATGTTCCATTACCATATCCAGGATTTTCTGGCTCAGAGTATAGGAGCTTGCATTGGGTTCAATCTGCTGGGCAGCCGTATTGATAAGACTGATGATATTTGACCTGGTATTTTTGATCCTCTCCCATGCTTCGCTGCTAATATACACCTGTTGTGAAAGATTATGATCGAATTCAGCCCGGATAGCAGCAAGCAATTCGGACTGGAGCTGCTTGGCAGTCATACTGGACAGGTTTTGTCTCATGATAATGGACTCAGGAGAGATCCGTTCAAGTAAAAGAGCCAGCCGTTCATATGCCTGAAGCCTGATGGGTAAAACAGTCTTCTGGCTGGCCATGGCAATCTCGGTACGCCTTCTCTTATCCTCATTTTTGTATTGATTCACAATTATCAGATATGCGGTAAGAAATACAATAAGGGCGGGAACCGTGTATTTCAGTATTTCAAGAGTTACATCCATGTTAATAATTTTTTGATCGATTAAGCTATACAATATTAAGGATTTTCTTATTAAAACCGTATTTTTGGTTCGCTTGAAAAATGGGATATCAATATTAATTTTTTAATCTATGACAAATCTCTCTTCACGGCTTAGCAAGATGGCAGCTTCGGAAACCGTTGCCATGAATCAGAAAAGCAAGGACCTGCAGGCACAGGGAATCGATATTATCAACCTG
Organism: uncultured Rikenellaceae bacterium; assembly: GCA_964457185.1. Lineage (GTDB taxonomy): Bacteria > Bacteroidota > Bacteroidia > Bacteroidales > VadinHA17 > LD21. The sequence goes on along the minus strand of CAYWEQ010000131.1, from coordinate 3,936 downwards.
TCGGTAGGTGAACCGGATTTCAATACCCCGGATCATATTAAGGAAGCACTGAAAAAAGCAGTGGATGATAATTATTCATTCTACCCCCCGGTAGCCGGATTTCCTGAATTAAGAAAAGCTATAGTCAAGAAATTCAAGACAGAGAATAATCTGGATTATGAGCCTGAACAGATAGTAGTATGCAGCGGGGCTAAACATTGCATAGTCAATGTCCTTCTTTCAGTTGTTGATCCGGGAGATGAAGTAATCATACCGGCACCTTACTGGGTCAGTTATGTTGAGCAGGTCAAACTTTGTGAAGGCAAAAATATTATTCTCAATACCACGCTGGAAAATGATTTCAAGATTACGCCTGAACAACTTGAAAAGGCAATCACACCAAGGACCAAAGTTTTCCTGCTATGTTCACCTTCCAATCCCACAGGAACACTATATACAAGAGAAGATCTTGAAGGACTTGCAAAGGTTCTGAAAAAACATGAGCAGATCATTATAATTGCGGATGAGATTTATGAACACATAAACTTTTCCGGAAAGCATGAAAGTATCGGGCAGTTTGATTACCTTAAGGAAAGGGTAGTAGTAGTTAACGGGGTTTCCAAAGGGTATGCCATGACCGGTTACAGGATCGGGTATCTTGCTGCACCGCTCTGGATAACCAAAGCGGTGATAAAAATTCAGGGACAGTTCACCTCGGGTGCCACATCAGCAGCACAAATTGCATCAGTTACCGCACTTACCAGCGACCAGTCAAGTACGCGGAAAATGAACCTGGCATTTAAAAGGCGCAGGGACTATGTATTGGGAAGGCTGGCTAAGATGAAGGGAGTCAGGTGCAGTGTACCTCAGGGTGCATTCTATGTATTCCCGGATATGAGCGTTTATTATGGCAAATCGTATGATGGTACAATAATTAAAAATTCTTCCGATCTTTGTATGTACCTTCTTGATAAAGGGCATATTGCAACAGTTCCAGGGTCGGCATTTGGCGAAGATAAATGTATAAGGATATCATTTGCAACATC
>CAYWEQ010000131.1:0-2811 GCA_964457185.1 uncultured Rikenellaceae bacterium | reverse complement strand
TAACCATTTAGCCATTTAACCATTTAATAATGAAGAGAATTATTACAGCAGGTGTGATATTCACCCTGGTTTTAATTGTAACGAGCTGCAAAGATGACAAAAGCCTGAATGTCTTTACAGTAGATCAGGATATTCAATTTGGCCTGGCACTTGATGAGGAAATTGCGGGCAATCCTTCAGAATATCCTGTTTTATCTGAAGCGAATTACCCTGTTGCATATCAGCACATCAGGAGAATCCGCGATAACATTATTGCTTCCGGTGAACTGAAATATGGTAACAGGTTTACATGGGAAGTCAAGATTATTGATGCAGATGTTCTGAATGCTTTTGCAGGACCAGGAGGTTATATGTATTTCTATTCGGGACTTATAAAGTTCCTTGATGATGAAGCTCAGTTTGCAGGTGTAATGGCTCATGAAATGGCTCATGCGGACAGGAGGCATTCCACCGATAATCTCACCAAGCAGTATGGGATTTCAATTATGCTTGGAATAATTGTTGGAGACAATCCCAGTCAGTTAGAGGAGATAGTCGCAGGATGGGCAAATGGTTTAAGTTCCCTTGCTTTCAGCCGGGCAAATGAATACGAAGCAGATGAATATGCTGTTAAATATTTGAAAAACACGGATTACAGTCCATGTTCCCTGGGAGATTTCTTTGTTAAAATGGAAGCTCAGGAAGGATCAACTACACGTCCACCGGTTTTTCTAAGTACCCATCCATCTCCTGAAGACAGGCTCGAAAAGATCAACGAAAATTGTGCGGGCTCCTCTGGTCTATTGTTTCCTGAAAGGTACAAGGAATTTCAGAGTAGTTTGCCGTAGGGAATTCGATTGTGCTTCTTTTGTCATACGCTCACTTCGTTCGCGTCATTCTGCTCGCTATCGCTCGCGTGATTCAGTGGATAATTCGGTTGTGCTTCAGTTGTTAAAGGTGCCTTTGTAAATAGGTTTCTATTGTTTCTATTGTTCCTGTTGTTTCTTATTTCTGAGTTTCTTTTTTTCTTTGTTTGTTTCGATTTTAGGTTTTCGCTATTTCGATTTTTAGTTTTACTCTTCCTCCAACGTCCTTCCAATATACTCCTCATAGTTTTTGATTTTCGGTTGGTAGGATTCCTTAAACAGGACGGATGAGATTATAAAATCAGCTGTCGATCTGTTACAGGCAGTGGGCACATTATAAAGAACCGTTATTCTTAAAAGCGCTTTTACGTCAACATCATGAGGTTGAGGTTGCATAGGATCCCAGAAAAAAATGATTATATCAACTTCACCATCAGCAATCAGTGCACCCAGTTGCTGATCGCCGCCCAGTGGCCCGGATTTGAGTTTACGGATATTGATTTTCGCTTTATCCTTATCATTAACCTTATTCTGAAGCGCCTGTTCAACCAGCTTGCCGGTTGTGCCGGTACATGTTATCCGGTGCTGCCGGAGGATTTCCCAGTTCCACTCAACCCATTCAATCAGGTCTTTCTTCCGGTTGTCATGCGCAACCAGGGCAATTCTTTTGATCTTTTCCATAACTATCTTCTTAATTTTACCCAAAATTAGCAACTCCTGGTTAAAAAACCTGTTAAGTTTTTTTCACACGTGAATTAATTATTGTTTTTTTGTAAACTATTTTTCATAATGCGCCTGAATCTGAAATATTTCTTCCTGTTTTTTTTCACCGGGGTACTGATTATATCAGGAATCATTTTCCTGATTGCATACGACAGGATTTTAAAGCCGAATACCGACATCGGTAATGAAGAATTACTTTATTTCCAAATTCCAACTGGTTCTGATTATTCCGATGTTATGAGGATCCTGGCCACTGAAGGAATATTAAAAGATACGACAACGTTTAACTGGGTTGCACTGAAAAAGAATTATCCTTCTCATGTTAAACCAGGACGTTACAGCATATCCCGGAGCATGAACAATAATGAGATAGTGAATATGCTGAGATCCGGCAGGCAGGTACCTGTAAGGCTTATTATTAATAGTACCCGTACACTGGAAAAGCTGGCATCGGTTGTATCCACCCAGTTGGAGGCAGACTCTGCTGAGATAATAAAACTTCTGCGTGACCGGGAATTTCTGGCCGGGATGGAGCTTACTCCTGAAACCGCATCCGGGATATTCATCCCAAATACATACGAATTCTACTGGAATACTGATGCAGATAAGTTCATCAGAAGGATGAAAAAAGAATATGAGAATTTCTGGAATCAGTCCCGTTTGAAAAAGGCTGAACAGATAGGACTGTCGCCGATGGAGGTTATCACTCTTGCATCAATTGTCGATGAAGAAACGCTCATGAAAGATGAAGAAAGAAAGATCGCAGGTGTGTACATGAACCGGCTGAAAAAACCCATGAGGCTTCAGGCATGCCCCACAATAAAATTTGTGACAGGTGATTGGACTATGACCCGCGTCCTTGATAAATATTTGTTTATCGATTCGCCTTATAATACATACCGGCATGATGGGTTACCTCCAGGACCTATAACAATCCCATCTGTTTCTTCAATAGATGCCGTTCTGGATTATGAACATCACGACTACCTGTTCTTTGCAGCAAAAGAGGATTTCTCAGGATATCATAACTTTGCAAAAACCCTGGCTCAACATAATAAGAATGCAGATTTATATCAGAAAGCTCTCGACCAGAGGAAAATCATGAACTGATACCCACCAGGTTCACCTCCCTTTCAAGCTGGATCACAAAAGTTTTAAAAACATCTTCTTTGATCTTTGCCGATAAATCGTAGATTTCCTTTCCGGTGGCATTTCCATAATTTACCAGTACAAGTGGTTGCGG
>CAYWEQ010000130.1:0-5171 GCA_964457185.1 uncultured Rikenellaceae bacterium | reverse complement strand
ACTGAAGAATGTCGCCTTTCAGGATGAAGGGCTCATTCAATACAAGGCAGAGGTGATGATCCGTATCTTTGAAGAGAAGATTAAGCCGCTCATCAGTGGGCGGGCAAAGGCGATGATCGTTGCGACTTCGCGACTTGCCGGGCTAAGGTATTTTCAGATTCTCAAGGACAAACTCAAAGAAAGAAGCTCCGATTATAAAGCCCTGTATGCCTTCTCGGATTTTGTGCATCCGGAGACTAATGAGCAAATTACAGAATACGCAATAAATGGTTTAAGACCGGGAGAGGTTATTGAGGATCGTTTTGAAGGGGATGACTACAGGCTTATGGTTGTTGCAAGTAAATTCCAGACCGGTTTTGATCAGCCATTGCTGGCAGGCATGTTCCTTGATAAGGCTGTCGTTGACCGCAACGCTGTTCAAACGGTTTCCCGCCTGAACCGGTGTCATGACGATAAAGACACCGTTGTAGTTGTAGATTTCACAAACAACGCACAGGCAATCCTGAAGGCATTCAGTAAATACCGGAAGGGCACACCATTCGAGGGTACTGAGCCTGATGAGAAGCAATGTGTAAAACATTATGATGAGATTATCGAGCAGGGAGTTTTCAATCAGGCAGATGCCGAGAAAGTCGTTGAACTCATCGGGGAGAAAAACGATCCCGCTTTGCAGTTTACTGTAAATGCCCTACGCACGAGATTCCAGGATCGGATTCAGGACATAGATGAACGCAAGAAATTTGTATACCTGTTGGCGCGCATTGTGAAGAGTTACCATTTTCTGACTTGTTTCTTTCAATATCCGAAAAACATTGGGGTTTTTGCTGCCTTTGCCGAATATGTCGGCCCACAGTTAATCAAGCAGGGATCTGTTTCTGAACTTATGAAACAGATACGACAGACAAGTGTTGTAAAGGCAAGCGTTAAATATAAAGGCGAAGTTTCCATGCCCGGGGGTGAGGTCAAGCTTAAGAAAGGCCGGAAAGGTGGTGGCGGTCCTCCGCCAAAGAAAGTCTCAGTGCAGGATATGATAGATGAGATTCGTCAGAATTTTACGATCTCAGATGAGGAAGCTCTTTATATAAAGGAAGTAACAGAAGAAAAAATGCATGACGAGGAAATCCGGACGACGATAGCGACCCATCAGGACGACGCATTCTATTTAGAAAAAACGTATTCGGGATTGGTCAATCAGTCAATACAGCATTCCTATGACGAGAAGGGCAGGTACGAAGAGCTTATAGATCCGAAGTATATTGATCACGGAGCCATATTCGACATGATGGCGCTGACGGTAATCTATTATGGACTGCAACTTGCAAGGTCTGCGAGGAGACAATGAGCAAAAATATCAAGAATCTGCCGGAAAAAGAACGACCCAGAGAAAAGCTTCAGCTGAAGGGGCCGGAGGCGTTGTCTGATATTGAACTCATTGCTATCCTTTTGGGAAGCGGAACCAAAGGCCATGACGTAATGAAGGTGGCAGGCCGTATTTTGAAGACATTGGATGGCAATCCTAAACAGGTAAGCATCGAGGAGCTTCAGAAAATAGAAGGTGTCGGATTAGCCAAGGCTACGTTGATTGCTGCCTCTCTTGAATTTGCCCGGCGCAGGATACGACCGGAAGGGTTAAAAATAACTACACCTGCAGACGTACTTCCGCTTATTCAGCATTACGCCGACCGGAAGCAGGAGCATTTCATCTGCATATCCATCAACGGCGCGAACGAGGTTATCAAAAGCCGGGTTGTCTCCGTTGGTTTGGTAAATAAAACCCAGGTACACCCCAGAGAGGTCTTTGCTGATCCGATTACAGACAGGGCATCAGCGATTATCGTCGCTCATAATCGTCCGCCGTGTAGAGGCGCTTTTCAAAAAAGCCGATGAGATTGAGGAGCGATATAAGAAGGCAAAGGCTTTTGTGGACAGGCTCACGCAGTCGATTCTTGCAAAGGCCTTCCGTGGCGAGCTTGTGCCGCAGGACCCGAATGATGAACCGGCTTCGGTTCTGCTGGAAAAGATAAAAGCTGAAAAAACCGGATTGGAAGAGGCGAAGAAGAAAGGAACGAAACAGAAACGGAGTACAAAACAGAGGTAATGGTTTCTGATATAATTAATCAGAGGCTTCATAAATACTAAAACGGAGGTTGAGGTGGCGGAATATGCTGTTTTGAAAAATGCGCCTATCATTGAAGCGCTTATTGATATCCGCATCAGAATGAAAGATGATCTCCGTGTTGAGCATTTTGACACTCTCGCGAATTTAATCTCAACCGAATATCCTGAGAAAAAAAAGCGTCATAGGTGGGAAGGTAAGCTGGAATTCAAAAAGGGTGAACAACCTCTTTCTGACATCGCAGAGACTATTGATGGCTATATTTTTTCATCTGCCGACAAAAAGCAAATTCTCCAGACAAGACTGGATGGTTTTACCTTCAGCAGGCTCAAACCCTATGAGACGTGGGACAGAATTCGTGATGAAGCGCAGAGATTGTGGAAGAAATATTCTGAGATAACCTCTCCTGAAATTACACGGGTTGCTGTGCGGTTTATCAATAAACTGGAAATCCCTCTCCCGCTCAGAGATTTCAGCGATTATCTTACGGCATCTCCTTCTGTACCGGCAGGCCTGCCCCAGAGTGTCAGCGGTTTCTTGACTCGCATAGTCATTCATGAACCTTCAATTGATGCTGTAGCCATTATCACACAGACGTTGGAACAGGTCGTTAATCCTGATATCCTTCCCATATTTCTGGATATCGATGCATTTAAACAAAAACCGGAGGGGATAAGCGAAGAAGAGGCATGGCAGCTACTTGAGCAATTGCGTAATTTTAAAAATAAGATATTCTTTGAAAGTATAACCGAAAAAGCAAAGGAGTTGTTTCTATGAATATTGTTTCACAGAGCAGGTATTCACCGGGAATCTATCGCAACTCTGAATTCAGTAAAAAAGCCTTCTGGCAATCCACCGCATCAATCGGAAGGCCTGTTGAAGAAGCAATTGAATCCTTGATAGAACTTTACCGCCAATGTTCTGAGGCAGATTGGGATGGCTACGGGGCTAACCCTGTATCGAAGGAATCAATTTACGAAGCTGTGGAATTTATTTATCTGCTCCCCTCTGGCTTTCCCATGCCTAATATTATTGCTGAGCCATCCGGTGAGATAGCGTTCGAATGGTATAAAAACAAAAGGATGATTTTTGTTATCGGTTTTAATGGGAAGAACATGATTTCCTATGCAGGGATATTCGGCAGCAATAAAACGCATGGGACTGAGTATTTCAGCGATACGATCCCGCCGGTCATTCTTGCAAACCTCAGACGTTTGAATTTATGAGGAAACGTATTTTTGGATAACATAGATCCTGCTGAGTCTCTGGCTCGGTTTATCCTAAACAAAAGCGACTATAGGGCAGACGGTACAGTCCGGCATCGCATTTTTCTACCGTCTCCAAAAACCGGCCAAACATCGGTTTTTCGGATTGGAGGTTTGTCAGAAAACGCAATCTGGGGAATAGGTGATAACGAAGTTGCACTGAAACGAAAGCCTCCTTTATCTCTCATAGGACGAGCCGATATTTTTGTCAGGCAAGTTCTAAACACAGGGTTGCATATTGATGCTGACTATATCCCTCCACGCCACGCCAATATTGCCAACTGGCCGATAGAACAATCAGTTCAAAGGTTAATTGCTATGGAATTGGCAGGTATGGCTCAACTTTACCTGAAGTAATCATGCTGATATCTTATCAGAGAGATATGAAAGAATGGATTTTGGGAAAAAGCAAGGAGAAAGAGTCACGGCAAACGCTATCAGGCATGCGTAATACATTGAATTATAAAGATATAATAGCCAATTGCAAAATATGAGCGTTATAATGCCCATATTTAGAAAATTTATTGTAATGGCTGGAAGGCGTCCGAAAAAGATATCGCAATGTATTGCCTGTTTGATAGAGTCCATAAAGGTACATAAAAAGTCCATAAAAGTATAAGGTACATAAAGGTATCCGAGGGTGAATAATAGATGAAAAGAATAGCTGATATTCCAAAACTTGATCGTCCGCGTGAAAAGCTCCAGCAAAAAGGCGCTGAAGCCCTGTCAGATGTGGAATTGCTTGCAATACTCCTTGGTAGAGGTGTTGAAGGTCATGATGTAATGAGCGTTGCTGTCCGTGTATTGAAGGCGTTAGATAAAAGTAAAGAGAAGCCTGATATTGAAGAACTTAAAAAAATTGAAGGGGTCGGCATAGCAAAAGCAACTCTTATAGCTGCTGCTTTAGAATTTGCCCGGCGCAGGATACGACCGGAAGGGTTAAAAATAACTACACCTGCAGACGTACTTCCGCTTATTCAGCATTACGCCGACCGGAAGCAGGAGCATTTCATCTGTATTTCAATCAATGGTGCTAATGAAGTTATAAAAAGCCGGATTGTTTCTGTTGGTTTGGTCAATAAGACACAGGTACACCCAAGAGAGGTTTTCGCAGATCCGATTACAGACAGGGCATCAGCGATTATCGTCGCTCATAATCATCCGGCTGGAACTTTAACGCCCAGCACGGAAGATAAAGAAATTACCGTCCAACTGAAAGCTGCAGGCGAAACCCTCGGCATCAGACTCCTCGATCACATCATCTTCAATCATAAAGGGTATTATAGTTTCCTGGAACACGGGGAATTGTAGTCAAATACTGCATGAGGCGGGATAGTAAGAAAGAAATTATTTCAAAATTTAATGACTATAAGCAATATTCAAAAACGCCTCGCTGACTTTGCCAAAGACCGCAACCGGCCTCAATTTCACAGTCCAAAAACCTGCTTTGATTTTTTTGAATAATCTGATAGACTATAATAAAGACTTAATTTAGTCCCATACAAAGGAGGAGAATATGAAACTGAGCACGGCTGTCAAGCCTATAAGTCATATTAAATCTCACGCATCGGAAATAATCAGCGAAATATCCGAAACCGGCAATCCTGTTGTTGTAACTGTAAATGGAGAGGCGCGGGTAATAATTCAGGACATAAAAGAATATGAAAAAGACCGCGAAAGCATGGCTATGCTGAAGATACTGGCGATGGGGAGAAAGGACATGCTTGAAGGCAGGCATAAACCGCTTCATCAGGCATTCGGCCAATTAAAAAAGAAAATACGCTCTGCCG
>CAYWEQ010000129.1:0-5246 GCA_964457185.1 uncultured Rikenellaceae bacterium | reverse complement strand
AATGCATGGAAAAATGTACATTTGAATTCAATATCAATGCTTAAATCAAATATTTGAAATTTATATGGAAAAGAAAGTCATTTTAATTACCGGATGCCTTGGAGGAATCGGAAGCTCCATGGTTGATTTCTTCAGGGATGAAGGCTGGTTTGTCATCGGCACTGACAAGAGAGAATCGTACTCAAACGCTGATATTAAGATCACCACCGATCTGAGCAAAGTTGAGGATGCCGTCAGGACAATTGAAGCAACAATAAAAAAAGCAGGAATAACAAAAATTGATGCTTTGATCAATAATGCAGCCGTACAGATAAAGAAGAAATTCAAGGACTTCACATATGACGACTGGCTTGAGAGTGTCAATGTAAATATCATCTCAGGATTCATGCTGGTTCAGAAACTGCATAAATACCTGAAGGGGGGAAGTGTTATCTTTATAGGAAGCATCCATGCCAAACAAAGCAAGAAAGATTTTGTTCTTTATGCCACAACCAAAGGAGCCATCAGAACACTTACACAGAATCTTTCGCTTGAACTGGCGCCTGATATCATGGTAAATTGCATCGCCCCAGCAGCAATTGACACTCCCATGCTGAAAGCAGGCCTTACAAAAGCCGAGTATGACCAGCTGAAAAAATTCCATCCTGCAGATATGATCGGAGACCCGAAAGAATTGTCAAAACTCATTCTTACACTCTGCGAAAGGAACGTATTCCTTACAGGAGCATATATTGAATACGACGGAGGTATCTCAAAACTTCTGCACGATCCCGGAAGCACCCAGTTAAAATAACCATTATGAAGGTGACTTGTTTCCTGCCATGCAGAGCAGGCAGTGAAAGAGTAAAGGACAAAAATACCAGGCAGTTTGCCGGAATTGAAGGAGGACTGCTGAAGATCAAGCTCGATCAGCTTGTCAGGAGCACTCTTATTGATACGATAGTGCTTAGCACCGATGACCCCAAGGTTATTGATGTATCAAAACCTTATGGCAGCAGGATCAGGATCGACAACAGACCCACTGAGCTGGCTTCATCCGATGCCAGTACAGACGACCTGATAAGATATACAGCTAAAATCATAAGCGAACCTCATATCCTGTGGACACACGTTACATCGCCGTTTACAGGTGAAGAAGTGTATACAAAAGCCATAAATGAATATTTCAGGGTCATTAAAAGCGGTGAGTATGATTCGCTGATGTCGGTCACTCCGATAAGAGTACATGTCTGGTACAAACAAGGAGGACCGGTTAATTATAAGAGGGAAAAACTCAGATGGCCGAGGTCCCAGCAGGTGGAACCGCTTTTCGAGATCAACAGCGCAATATTCATAAACAGCAGGGAGAACTATCTGAAGTTTGAAGATCGTATAGGGGCTAAACCATTTTTATTTGAAACGGATCGTACGGAGTCTCTCGATATTGATTATGAGGATGATTTCCTGCTCGCAGAGTCAATTTTCAGGTTCAGACGACCTGGTTGAAGCCTTTCTTATCTTCATCACAATGTTTAAGATAAAAGGCTGATATATGTACAGATGAAGAAGATCTGAAAAGGTTAATCTTACTTCGCTGAAAGTATTCTCAGCCAACAGGTAGTTTATATTTGAAACAGGTCTTGTCTGAGCCGGCAGACAATGTTCGTTGAGATATATTTCAAGGTTTTTACCCGATATGTTCTTTTTATAGAGTGCCGAAGAATGTTCTTTCAGTTCATTTTTCCCTGTGGCAATTCTCAGGAACTCCGGGTTAAATCCAAAATCATAGTGCATATGTTCATAGTGCGGATTGTAATAAACCACAGGCACTCTCCGGATAAGGCTTTCGTGAATAAGACTGCTGAAACGGGTTATGAGCAAACCTGCTTTCCCGAGCTGTTCGTCCATCCCGGTGCTCGATGATCTGATCACATTTTTATATCTGCCAAGATCACCTTTATCTCTCGGATGCTGGGAAATAAGATAGTCTGTTCCAAGTTCATCGAGCGCTGAGGTCACATCATCAAGCCATGCTGTGCGGACCTCCTCGAAAATATTGTATGTGAAATTACAGTTAATCAATGCATATTCAGGAGTTTTGTCCTGCTTGCCGGCAGAAATATACCTTGGATTGCCGGTCAGGTAGAAGTGCTTCCGCGGCATTAAAGTTGCTGATCTCACACCCTGTATCATCACATCATCAGCATATTGCATCCTCCTGAAGGGATCGCCAAAATCAATTATCGATTCCTGGATGCACACAACAGGGATCTTCAGTAAGTGACACTGGGATATTATCCTTATCGCCGCTTTTGTCCAGTCGTTGTACATTACCATTACATCCGGCTGTGTAACTTTGAGGTGAGGGTATGAGTACCTGTGATAAGGAATGTCTTTTTGGTCAAAGAATGTATCTGCATTTTCAGCCTTTCCTGCCGGGATATAATTAATAAACTTATAGCCGGGATTTTCAGAAATAAGACAAAGTGAATTATTAGCGAGCGTGTCGCTCTGTGAATAAAAAGCAACCAGCCTTTCTTTCCCTGTGGGAGCAGGTTTTTCAACATTGAAAAAGGTGATATTCTGAATTGCTTCGTCCGTAAGATATTTTTTGAAAACCGATTCGATATGCAGGGAAATATCTGCCTCATTATTCTTCATGAAGAACCCGGCAATGTGCACAATATCACCTGAAAGAGGAACCCAGATGGTTTTATCAAACGATCCTTCCTCTCTGTATTCAAATGAATTATAAAGGCAAATTTTCATGCTATTCCGAAAAAATCTTCGATAATATTGTTTTCCAGACTTCGTGCTGGTTATATTTTTCCCTGATCAGCCGGAGGGCAGATTCTATATAAGGTTTCTGCATGACGGGATTCTTCATGTAGTACAGGCTCTTGTCAATGTACTCTTCTGGCGACAGAGCAAGCACCACCTCCTTCTCATCATAAAAACTCAGGATACCTTCATTATCTGTTACACCAAACCTGCCAAGGGAAAAGACTGTCCAGAACCTGTCCATGATACCTTTTTCAACTTTCCAGGATGTTGCGTGGATTATCGGGCATAAAGCAGCCTGTTTAAGGGCTTCAACGTGCTCTTTTACGGAAACAGCACCTCTTCTTGTTCCGCGGCCGGCAATGAAACTCTTCCCCGCAGAGTCAACAAGAGGCTGGAGGTATGTATCCCATTCAGAGATATTTCCCCTGTAACGCGAACCCCAGCGGGAACCGACAAAAGCAATATCGTATTTGAAATTATCTGTAATGGGATTGCTTTTAAGTATGTCCTGGTACGATACTGTCATTGTTCCCCAGGGGATCCAGAAGATCCGGTCCTTATATTTATCAGCAATTTTTTTCTTTTCAGGGAAGCTCTCTGTATCGGTCCTTGCGCCAAATGCATAAAACCGGTAACCGGAAGTATTCAGCAATTCCAGCTTCTGGTACTGCGGCCAGTGCCATTCCCTGAAGAAACTGACCGGATCGGATGTCCATTCCCTGCCCTGGCTTTCAGGACTCGCGTCAAAGCTTGTGAGCTTTTGTATAAGAATGCTGTCTTTATGAGGCTTATATTTACTGATAAGTTCAATGGTGTCAGGGCTGTTCCAGCAGATGTAAAGGGCCGGCTTCTTATGATCTATCCTGTCGACATTAACATGATATGCTTTATAACCCAGTTGTCTGAAGGTCTCCGCAAGGTAGCTCCACGGCCAGAAATTGGTATGCTTCCTGGTGAAGAAATACTGAGGGATATATCCGACAAGGTAAATATTCATATCACGATTTATTATTGAAAAATGAACGCAGCCTGCCAATGATCATAGTTTTAACATCATCGACATCTTTTGAAACCCTCAAAGTGATTATAAGTGTACCGAATACAATTGTAATCAGGATGCTTCTCACAAATATATCGATTATAAAATTGGGAAGCTCAGGAAGAAGGAGACTCAAAAGGTAGGCTGCTGCCGCTATAAGCAGGACAATCACTATTTTAAAATCATAAGGAAATAGTCTGAACCTGACATACAGGAATATCATTTGCATAAGGTGGTAGGAGAGGTTTGATATCAATGCGGCCATGGCGGCTCCGGTTATTCCGTATGCCGGGATAAGGACAAGGTTGGTAACAATAACCATCACACCGAAAGCGAGTGTGAACCATGTGTTATACCTGTAATCTTTTGAAAGATTGATTATTGAAGAGCTGATTCCCGACATCATGGAAAGAAGGGCAGAGAGCCCGAAATAGAATATTACGTATTTACCGCTCAGGAATTCTGAAGGCAGGATATGGAACACATTCGAAATATTGGCCCATATTCCCGCAAAGACCAGTCCTCCGATAATTGTCTGGTTCAGGCAGCTTTTATAGTAAACTGACTTTACAGTACCTGTATCATTCATTTTCCAGGCATCTGAAATAACACCTGTGGATATTCTGTTAAGAGACCTTGACGGCAGAGATACAATACTTCCGAACAGCAGAGAAATTGAATAAATACCTGTAGCGCTCAGGTCTATCATTGAGTTGATCATGATAGTGTCAACTCTCTGGATGATAATATTACTGAAACCTATGATGATGCCAAACAAACTGACATTAACTATTTCTTTCCTTAATTTCCTGTCAATGAAGCCGGGTTCAGCCCTCATGAAAACCTGCCTCTTCAGGATAAGGGGATAAAAGATTAATATCCCCGGAAGACATAATGCAGATATATAAAGAAGGACAAATGAATGATAACTTAACAGGCTGGCGATAAAAAGCAGGATTATTATCAGGATGACAACCCTTTGAAAGATTTCTGTAAGGAATGTGCCGTAGGTAGCATTGAAGAGTGCCCTGTTGTACGAATCAAATATGCTGAACAGAAGAAGGAAAAGGATAAGCGGCGGGATCAGGTAAAGATAACTCACAAACAGCGGTGATTGCTCAATACTGTCTTTTATGATCAGCGGCTTAAGGATAAAAAACAACAGGATGGATAACAGATAACCGGCAGCCGTCACTGCTGCGGTAAGTATAAAGAATCCGTGATGCTGGTTCTTTTCATCTCTGAAATAAGGGAACAACCTGATAACCACACTTGTAAATCCAAAGCTGGCAAAAACCGCAAACAGGGTTGAATAGCTGGCAAGAAGGCTGAGCAATCCTATCTGCTCGGTCGACAGGAATTTCGGGAAAAGTAATCCGGCGGTAATAAAGCCAATTACCGTACCGATATAAGAATATATCGTGCCTTTTATCGATTGTCTTTT
>CAYWEQ010000128.1:0-5305 GCA_964457185.1 uncultured Rikenellaceae bacterium | reverse complement strand
GTTATATTCCTGAAGATCAGGATCATCAGGATAGATATCAGTTTCGGCAGGAGGGTAGCTTTTCATTCCATGGAACGGCAGCGGAAGAACCCTGTCGCCGAAAGCTGTATTCATATCGCCGTCTTTTACCCACCCGACGCTTCTGATCAGGAAATCCCTCTTCCATCCTTTTATCAGTTCAGGCAATCCTCTGGCATCAAATTCAACGGTTAATTCATCTCCTTCACTGGAAATAACATATTTATTGTCGGACTCAGTAATGAGAGGCAATACTTCTCCGTAGCGTGTATAATTACCAGGCTGATCTCTCCACTTTGGTTCCTTATCAACAACAGAATAGTCGAACCAGTGCGGTCCGTATCTTCCTCCCTTCCTGAAGGTGCGGGAAAAGCCGCGGTAATGAAGATCGGCCGAAACAGGATTTAATGATGTTCTGACCACAGGTACATCTGAAAATGACTGAGAAAAGAATATCCGGTCCCAGTAGATCTCCATGTTTGTCCGTATCCTTATCCTGTGGTCGCCTGTAAGGAATTTACCTGTCATATCAGCGATCACGGTCTTATCCTTTCCCATAGGGAAGCCGAGATTGTCAATGACTGTTTCCCATTCTCCTTCCTTGTTTAATATCTGGAGAAATGGAGGTACAACGCTGATTGCATCTGTCTGCGAGAGAGCATAATTGATGCTTGCATCTGTCGGGAATATCCAGCCCTGGAAGAAAAGCAATATCTCTTTTGTTTCGTCAAGATCACCCGGATCAAGAATAAGATCCTGCATTTCTGTTATGCCCTGGTACCTGCCGGGACTGAAACCGGAGATATAAATGTCATCTTTTTTCGTGATCCTTGAGAGCAGGTCATTGCCGTCTGAATCAACCGCTGAAACCGGGTATCTCTTTAAGTGTACATTATACACTTTTAATTCCGGGAACGGCGGACCTGAGAATTTCTCATCAACAAATATTTCAACCGTATCGGGATGATCAAAAGCCAGCAGCTCCAGTTTGTCAGTATAGATTATTTCCCACAGCTCATCTGTGAGCTGAATTGAATAAATGTCTTTTCTTGGTTTAAGCACTTCTCCCGGTATCATGATAAAATCATCTGATGCATCAGCAAAAGCATATGCAGTAGTGCCTCCCATTATGCCAAGCGGCATACCAAGCGCACTTCGCCAGAGTATATCTTTCACAAACACATATTCTTCCCCGTTCCAGGTATAAAGGAAAGGACATGAGCCCTTGAGTGTCTGAGCCTCAATTGCTGCCTGGTCAGTAACGGGGTAGAAAATATTCTGCGGCACTCCGTTTGTCCATGTAATTCTTATAACATCAGCGAGCATGCGTCTGCCGATCCCGAAATGGACATCCGGATCAGTGACCACCATTGTCTGGTAAAGCTCACCTGCCCTTATTTCAACTTTTGCCCCGATGCCAAAATGATTATTCTTGGCGCTTCCCGCCCTTAGGCCTACCAGTTTGATCCCGACATAATGATTAATGTTCCCGCCGTCATTCCTTAAAAGAGATATTTTACCGTTCATTCCGGCAATCGCGATATCGAGATCTCCATCTCTGTTGTAATCAAAAACAGCTATCTGCCTTCCTGATCTGATATCGGCAGGCAGCAGGTTTGAAACATCGCTGAATCTTCCTTTACCATCATTGTAATATAGGTACAGCCCCCTTCCGTCTTTGACTGATGATTCACCGGCAACAAGCAGATCAAGGAATCCATCATTGTTAAAATCGAGAAATGCGGCATCATAAGCTTTAACCTGCTCAAGGGAGCTGAACATCTCTTTCATGTTCTTCTCAGGCTCAAAAATCCCATTGCCGTTATTCCGGCAGAGCACATGGCCCCCTGGATAAACCGATGTTATAAAAAGATCAGGAAAACCGTCATTGTTGTAGTCACCGGAGGTAACTGAAGTTGAACCTCCTTCACTTTTCAATCCGGCTTCTTCCGTTAGATCCTTGAAAACCCCAAGTCTCTGGTTTGAATAAAAAATATTACTTCCATTTTCATTCACGACAACAAGGTCGATATCTTCATCTTCATCAAAATCCCCGAAAGCTGCATCACGGCTGATGACACCGCCTTTCGATTCTCCCATCTTTTCAGACTGATCCGTGAATGTTCCGTCAGCATTATTCCTGAACTGCAGGTTTTTATCAGAAGTCATTTTATAAAGGTCGAGATCCCCGTCATGATCAAGGTCAAAGAACAAAGCTTTGTTGCTGCCTTTACTACCTCCGGTCCCGGTAGCAGCAGTTATATCCCTGAACGATCCGTTGCCGTTGTTAAGGTAGATGATATCCCCGTCTTCCCTTGAAATGAACAGATCCAGGAAGCCATCATTGTCGTAATCGGCAAACAATGCGTCTGACTCCTTTCCCTTATGGGTGATGCCTGCTGATTCTGACACTTCCAGGAAATGGCCCATATCGTTTTTGAAAAGGTAATGTTTGTAAAGTGATGATACAGAATCGAAGCTTCCTGCATATAAGTCAACATCTCCATCGCCTTCAAAGTCGGCAGAAGTGATATGTGTAAAATCACTGTACTGCATATTTTCGCCTTCAGGAAAACCTTTAATGATATCCAGTCCTGCAGATACTGTCGCATCATTAAATTTAAGAACATCCAGAAGGGATTCATCTTCAGTGGTCCATGTAGAGATCTGCTGGGCGAGTGTGATCACAGGAAAACCGATCAGTGATCCGCCGGGACCTTTAAGTTCCATGATGCCAGCCTGGTATGGAGGAGTAACCTTAATATAGTTGTGGAATATGGTGAAGTTAATTGCTGCAGTTTCCTTATCGGAATTTTTAAGGGATTTAAATGTTTTATCATAAAACTCAACTGCCTCTTTAGGAAATTCAGGGAATTGCTTCTGAATTATTTCAATCTGCTCCAGTGCTTTGTCAAGTTCTCCGTTCCTGATAAAAATATCTGTAAGATTCAGCCGGGGCACCAGATTGCCCGGAGCTGATTCAACAAGTTTCAACAGGTAATTTTCACGGTACTTCGTGGCTTCGTCACCTGTTTCTGCTCCGTATAATTCTGTAATATGATATAAAACCTTCACATGGGCTGGTGCAAATTCCAGGGCTTTCTTAAGTTCCGATATTGCACGACCGCGTTCATCGTTCATCTGGTAAACAGTGGCAAGTATCAGCCTTATATCAGGATCAACGGGATCAATCTCAATAGCTTTAAGGATCTGTTTTTCAGCTTCAGGATATCTGCCCATCCGCAGGTATGTCAGTCCCAGGTTTGCATATCCCAGCTTTTCTTCAGGAGCCAGCCTGATAAACTTCAGGAATTCCTTTTCGGCTTCTTCAAGCTTGAATTCCTCAAGATATGCGAGCCCGAGTGTTCTGATCGTGATCAGATCGGATGATTTCTGATCACTTTTTTCTGTCCTGCTCCTGCAGCCTGAAAAAAGAGGTACAAGAACAAGTAAAAGTAAAAGGATGATCCTGTTTTTCATAATAATCAAATATACTACTTATCAGAGATTACGGGAATACCGTTTCTGACCGTGGTTATAAAATACGAACCTTTCCGGTTGCCCATGGTATCAAAGCTGACAGGTCCTGTCACTCCTTCGTAAGAGATATTCTCAAGAGATTTCTGGATCAGTTCCCTTTCAGAAGTACCGGCATTTCTGATGGCTTCAATGAGCAAATTCATTCCATCATAAGCATAGGCAGCAACCATTCCCGGGGAATTGCCGTATAATTCTGAATATTCATTCATAAAGTCTTTGTATTTTGGACCTGACCATTTTGAAGCAGCAATTAAAATGTCATTGTCATAACTTTTCGATTCCGGATCAGATAATTCATTTTCATTCAGAAGATAGTGAGAACTGAAAACAGCCATACTCATTTTTCTTTGCCTGATCTGTCCGAATATCTTTACAGAAATTGAAGGTTTACAGAGCAACACGATACATTCCGCATCTGATCTTTCTATCTGATCGATCATCTCATCTATCTTCCCCGAATAATTTTCGTATCTGTACTGTACCGGATCAG
Organism: uncultured Rikenellaceae bacterium; assembly: GCA_964457185.1. GTDB lineage: Bacteria > Bacteroidota > Bacteroidia > Bacteroidales > VadinHA17 > LD21. The sequence goes on along the minus strand of CAYWEQ010000128.1, from coordinate 1,257 downwards.
CTTTTTGCCTGAGACTGGTTTTTTTCAGGAAGTTATTTAAAGCCATATCTGAATCATAGTCCTTATCGGAAATGGTTATTACCCTGTTTATTTTTCTTTTCGCATATATTTCTTCAACCAGGGCTTCAGCCATCTGAAAGTCATCCGGTACGCAGTTAAAGAACCACGGAACAAAAGCCCGGGCAAGTGTGGGATCACCAGCCCAGGCCGACACAAAGGGAACGATTGCTTTTGTGGCAGCCTGTTCAACCAGGTGAGCGTTCCGTCCATCATGTGAGCCAAGCAGCGCCCATACTTTTTCATTAAAAATAAGGTCAATCGCCTGTTTGGATCCGGTTCCCCATGGTCCTTCCATCGACCTTACCACAAGCTCAAACGGCGCTCCCTGAAAACCGCCTTTTTCGTTAGCTTCCCGTACGGCCAGCTCAGCTCCATGCTTAGCGGCAACAGATTCATTATCAGGTATTAACAGTCCTATTTTTACGGTTTTACCCGGGCTTCCGGGTAAACAGCAAGCTCCCGCATTAAGGATTAATGAAAACAATAAAATGAATATCAGGAAAGCCTGAATTATAGTACCTGAATATTTCACAGGCTGAGCTACTGCTATTTTCATTTGCCTGAAGGCAAAGTAATATCCCTTCCGACAGCAACAGCAATTTTTTTAAGATCGTTCATAAGGCAGAAAAAGTCATCAGGATAAAGTGACTGCTGTCCGTCGCACAATGCTTCTTCAGGTTTATGATGTATTTCCATTATCAATCCGTCAGCTCCGGCTGCAATAGCTGCTTTTGCCATTGCAGGCACCATCCATCTCAGTCCTGTGCCATGACTGGGATCAACAATGACCGGCAGATTGGTAAGGTGTTTCAGCATCGGTATGGCGCTCAGATCGAGTGTATTCCTTGTAGATGTTTCAAAAGTGCGGATACCCCTTTCACAAAGGACTACCTGTGTATTTCCCTGGTTCAGGATATATTCAGCTGCAAGTAAAAACTCCTCAATAGTGGCCATCATTCCCCGTTTAAGCAATATAGGTTTACGAACCATGCCTACCTCTTTAAGGAGGGAGTAGTTATGCATATTCCGGGAACCTACCTGGAGCATATCGGCATATCCTGCAACCAGATCCACCTGTCGTGTATCCATTACTTCAGTAACCACCGGCAATCCTGTTTTCCTGCTTATTTCGCGTAGTAATTTCAGTCCTTCGACGCCAAGACCCTGGAACTTATAGGGTGAAGTACGCGGCTTGAA
>CAYWEQ010000127.1:1836-5322 GCA_964457185.1 uncultured Rikenellaceae bacterium | reverse complement strand
TTTGAGAAGTATTGTTACTAATTTAACGCCGCTTTAAAAAAGCTTATTATTCTAAAATTAACAATAATTAATTACTTAAAAATCAAACAGATATGTACCAGGTAGGAAATCTTGTGAAGGAGTTATCCGACAAGCATGGTCGCGCAAGAGAGAGTCTTATGCCTATACTCCAGGGTATAGTTGAAAGACATAGTTATCTTACAGATGAAGCCATGGTAGAGGTTGCAAAAGAACTCGATATCTCGGCAGCGGAAGTTTACGGAACGGCTTCATTTTATACTTTCCTCGATACGAGTGCAAGAGGCAAGTATGTGATAAGAGTTTGTAAGACAATAACATGCTCAATGAAAGGTAAGGGTGAGATAATCGAAACTATCGAAGATATGCTGAAAATAAAGGTTGGTGAAACGACTTCCGACATGGAGTTCAGCCTTATTGAGACCAACTGCATTGGATGGTGCCATAAAGCTCCGGCAATCCTTATAAATGAAATTCCTTATACAGAGCTTACACCGGAAAAGGTTGTAGAGATCATTAAAGGTTATATGCAAAAGAAATAATACCCTGAAGACATGGAAAAAAGAGGACTAAATAAGGTAGATCTTATCTTTGAGAAGGTAGATCTAAAAGAAGTTCTGACACAAGCTTATAATATGAAAAGGGAGCAGATCATCCAGAAGGTGCTTGATTCAGGGCTGAAAGGACGTGGCGGCGCCGGTTTTCCGACGGGACTGAAATGGAAATACGCAGCAGCAGTTAAGGAACCAGAGAAATATGTTGTTTGCAACGCTGATGAAGGAGAGCCAGGGACATTCAAAGACAGGGAAATTCTCGATAAGGTGGCATATAAGGTTTACGGAGGCATGGTAATTGCCGGGAAGGCCATCGGCGCAAAACACGGTATTGTCTATCTCAGGGGAGAATACAGATTCCTTCTTCCTCAGCTCATGAAGGAGCTTGAATCATTCCACAAACTTGTCAAAGGTATAGGATATGACTTCAGGATAAACTATTGTCTTGGCAGCGGTGCCTATATCTGCGGTGAAGAGAGCGCACTCTTTGAATCAGTTGAAGGGGGAAGGGGTGAACCTCGCAATAAACCTCCTTACCCGACTACTTCGGGTGTCTTCGGCAAGCCGACATCCATCAACAATGTCGAAACTCTTGTTACGGCTATGATGATAATAAAGCATGGCCCTGAGTCATACAGCCAGCTTGGAACAAAAGACTCAAGAGGTTCCAAGGTTTTCTCAATTTCCGGTGATACACCCACACCCGGTATTTTTGAACTTGAACTTGGTATGTCAGTTCAGGAATTCGTAAATGAATTCGGTGACGGAGATACCAAGGCAGTGCAGGTTGGAGGAGCTTCAGGCTTCTGCGTGCCAAGAAAAAGATTCCAGTATACGGTAATCGGCTTTGAAGGAGTGCCGACAGGAGGATCAATGAAGCTTTTCAACAGCTCACGATCTATGTACAATGTGCTCCACAACTATCTTGACTTTTTTGCAGAAGAATCTTGCGGACAATGCACCCCGTGCAGGGTCGGATGCCAGCAGCTGCTTAAAGGTGTGGAGAAGGTCAAAAAAGGAGAAGTCAAGGCGACTTACCTGAATGAGTTACTGAAACTTGCAGATACAATGAAAGTTGCTTCCAAATGCGGACTTGGACAATCAGTAGGTAATGCCTTCAGAACCATTGTCGAGAACTTCAGGGAGGAGATCATCTACTAATATTTAAATACAAAGAAACAATGATAAGTCTGAGTATAAATAATGAGAGAGTTTCAGTTCAGCCGGGAACAACAGTCCTTGACGCTGCCAGGAAACTGAATATAAACATCCCGACATTATGTAACCATCCCGATCTTTGTGTGGCGGGCAACTGCAGGGTTTGTGTCGTGGAGCAGACTGGGGCAAGAACTCTTATCGCTGCATGTGCGATGCCGGCGGCGGAAGGAATGGATATACATACTAATACGTTAAAAGTAAGAAATGCCAGAAGGCATATCGTTGAGCTTCTGCTTTCAGAACACAGATCAGATTGTACCAAATGTTACAAAAACCAGAAATGTGAACTCCAGGCTCTGGCAAACGAGTTTGCATTTGGTGATACTATCTTTCTTGATCTGGTTGAAGATCACCCCTATACAATTGACAGGTCATCCCCGTCATTCATAAAAGACGACAGCAAATGTATCCACTGCCAGCGTTGTGTGAGAACCTGTTTTGAATTACAGCATATTTCGGCAATAGCTGTGGCCAACAAGGGAATGCATCAGAAAATATCGTCGTTCCATGACAGACCGATGAGCCATGTTGTCTGTACCAACTGCGGACAATGCATCAACCGCTGTCCCACCGGGGCACTGGTTGAAAAAACCTACATCGACCACGTATGGGACGCAATATATGATAAGGATAAGCATGTTGTCGTGCAGACAGCACCCGCGGTACGTGTAGCTCTGGGCGAAGACCTCGGCTATGATCCGGGTGAAAGAGTAACCGGCAAAATGGTCACAGCACTGAGACAGCTGGGTTTTGATTCAATTCTCGATACTGACTTCACAGCTGACCTTACAATAATGGAAGAAGGAACAGAACTTCTTACAAGGCTGAAGAAAGCACTTGTTGACGGTGACAAGAAAACAGCTTTTCCGATGTTCACCTCATGCTCTCCCGGGTGGATCAAATTCATCGAACACAAATATCCGGAATTCCTTCATAACCTGTCAACATGCAAATCCCCGCAGCAGATGTTCGGAGCTCTTGCAAAAACATTCTTTGCGCAGAAAATGAAGCTTGATCCTTCCGGAATAGTATCAGTATCGATTATGCCTTGCACAGCTAAGAAATATGAAGCTGACAGACCGGAGATGAGAGCAAGCGGATACAAGGATATTGATTACGTTCTGACAACCCGTGAACTTGCCATCATGATCAAGCAGGCAGGTATCGACTTCAGAAACCTTGAACCGACTCATTATGATTCAATTATGGGCAACTCTACAGGTGCCGGTGTGATATTCGGCGCAACAGGTGGTGTTATGGAAGCTGCTTTGCGTACTGCCTATGAACTGGTAACAGGAAGGGAAGTGCCATTTCCCAATCTTAATATAACTCCTGTACGCGGCATGGAAGGAGTAAAAGAGGCAACAATAAAGATTGAAGGGTGTACCAAAGACTGGAAATTTCTTGAGGGAGCTGAGCTGAAAGTGGCTATAGCCCACGGACTTGCAAATGCCAATAAAATAATGAAACAAGTGAGGAACGGAAAATCTCCATACCATTTTGTTGAAATCATGGCATGTCCCGGTGGATGCATCGGAGGCGGCGGACAGCCTATTCCTACAAGCATGGAGATCAGGAAAAAGAGAATGAAAGCTGTCTATTCGGAGGATGAGCATATGGTTCTACGGAAGTCACATGAAAATCCCGATGTGATTGCTATTTACAAGGAGTTCCTTGGCAAACCCAACAGCCATGT
>CAYWEQ010000127.1:0-1736 GCA_964457185.1 uncultured Rikenellaceae bacterium | reverse complement strand
GCCATATTCTCACCAAGCACCTTCATTGTTCGCATACCTTCCTCATCATTAACAACTTCCCCTTTCTGCCCGGCAATGCCGATATTCCAGTAGGAGGATCCCGGAATTATCATTTCATTGATAAGGAAGAAATGGTTAATGCTATCGAAGGCATGTATCGCACCGGCCCTTCTGACTGAAACGACTGCTGCTCCCGGTTTTTTCTTCAACGGATTTCCGGCACCCCGGAGACTATAACCGGCAACGTCAATTAAAGCTTTTGCCTCAGTGGAGAGATCAGAAAAATAGGTAGGAGAACCTATAATGATTCCATCTGCTTCAACCATTTTTTTTATACAAATGTTCAGGATCTCATTCTTCTGGTGACATTTTCCGTCTTTGGCCTCCCGGCATTTCATGCATGCAATGCAGCCATTCACTTTCTTTCCCCCGAGCTGAAAGAATTCAGTTTTGATTCCATTGGCTTTAATAGATTTTAATACTTCTTTTACAAGTATTTCGGTATTACCTCCCTTCCTGGGACTGCAGTTTATTCCAAGTACCTTCATATTAAAACTTTTTGCGAATATAATAAAATATTCAAACCACGGAGTTTCACGGAGTTATTCACGGAGTTACACAGAGTTTTAAATCGAATACTATGTATTTAACAGTGTTACTCCGTATGAACTCCGTGTTACACTGTGGTAAAAAAAGCTTTTATCTGTTAACTTTATAGCAATAATATTTAACCCTAAGGACTCTGGTCATTTCTTTATGAGAAAGATAATCCATATCGACATGGACGCCTTCTTCGCATCCGTTGAACAGCTAGATAATCCTGAGATGAGAGGGAAGCCTGTGGCAGTGGGTGGGAGCGGGGAGAGACACGTGGTTGCCGCGGCAAGCTATGAAGCCAGAAAATTCGGTGTGAGATCGGCTATGCCTTCTGTAACTGCAAAAAAGTTATGTCCTGACCTGATTTTCGTCAGACACAGGTTCGAACGGTATAATGAGTTGTCAGATAAGGTTTTTGAAATATTTAAGGAATATACCGACATAATTGAACCGCTTTCAATTGATGAGGCTTTTCTTGATGTAACTACTGATAAGAAAAATATAGGTTCTGCTACCTTTATTGCGAAAGAGATAAAGAAAGAAATCAGGGAAAGGACAGGGCTTACCGCATCTGCAGGAATTTCATTCAATAAGTTCCTGGCAAAAATCGCCTCGGAAATGAAAAAGCCAGATGGTTTATTTGTCATAAAACCAGCTGATGCAGAAAAATTTATAGAAGATCTGCCCATTGAAAAATTCTTCGGCATCGGAAAGGTGACTGCTGATAAGATGCACAGACTGGGCATTCATAAGGGCTGCGATCTTAAAAAATGGGAATTGCCTGGCCTGATAAGGAATTTCGGCAAGGCAGGAAAGTTCTATTATGATATTGTAAGAGCTGTTGACGACCGTCCTGTTGAAACTGAATCTGAACGGAAATCAATTGGTACCGAACTGACATACGAGAAGGATCTGACAACCTCGTTCGAAATAATAGCTGAACTCTATAAGGTTGAAAAAGAGCTGATGGAAAGACTGAAACATGCGGGAACATCGGGAAAGACCGTTACTCTGAAGATTAAATTTTCTGATTTCAGGCAGATTACCAGGAGCAGAACACTGCAGCATTATATCAGGGATTTTAAGACACTTCACGGGGAAGTGTCGGATATCCGTAAATCACTTGAGCTTGAAGGAAC
>CAYWEQ010000126.1:0-5435 GCA_964457185.1 uncultured Rikenellaceae bacterium | reverse complement strand
AGCTTAACGGGTATAAAGTGCCTGATGATATTTCGATAGTGGGATTTACCAGCGGCATGATCTCAGATCTGACGGATCCGCCTCTTACTTCGGTCCGGCAGCATGGTTATATTGTCGGCAGGGAAGCAGTAAGCCTGCTTATAAACAAGCTTGCAAACGGGAATAAGATACCAATCCAGACAAAGGTCATTAAAACTGAACTTGTCGTTAAAGGATCGACCAGGAAAATAATCTGAGGTTTGAAAAATATTTTTACTTTTGGCAATGTAAATAATAAAAATCCAGAAACATGAACATACCGGCAGATCTTTTGTATACCAAAGACCATGAATGGCTTCGCATTGAAGGAGATACAGGTTATGTGGGAATAACCGATTTCGCTCAGGGAGAACTGGGAGATGTGGTTTTCGTTGAGATAGAAACCCTCGGAGAAACCCTGAAAAAAGAGGAAGTCTTCGGAACAATTGAAGCAGTCAAAACCGTATCAGATATGTTTATGCCGGTGAGCGGGGAAATTCTTGAAGTCAATCCTGTCATTGAAGAATCCCCTGATGTGGTAAATAAGGATCCCTACGGGAAGGGGTGGATGATAAAGATCAAAATATCAGATCCGGCAGAAGCAAGTACCCTGCTGTCAGCCGAAAAGTATAAGACACTTTTATAGGGTTTTCTTGACCTCTACTTCCTGGTAGCCTTCAACGATATCTCCAACTTTTATGTCGTTGAAATTCTGAATATTCAGTCCGCATTCGTATCCTCCCACGACTTCCTTCACATCATCCTTGAAGCGCTTGAGCGATCCGAGCTCCCCGGTATAGATCACAATACCGTCGCGTATGACACGCACCTTTGTATTTCTTGTGATCTTCCCTTCCTTTACATAGCATCCGGCAACAGTACCGACTTTTGTAACCTTAAAGATCTCGCGTATTTCCAGCGCAGCGACAATCTCTTCCTTGACTTCCGGGGAGAGCATCCCTTCCATAGCTGATCTTATTTCCTCTATGGCATCGTAAATAATAGAATAAAGACGTACATCGATCTCCTCCTTCTCTGCAAGCTTGCGTGCTGCAAGTGAAGGACGTACCTGGAATCCTACAATAATCGCATTGGATGCAGCGGCAAGCAGTATATCCGATTCAGATATCTGGCCCACTGCCTTGTGAATGATATTCAGCTGTATTTCAGGTGTTGACAGCTTGATAAGCGAATCGCTCAGGGCTTCAACTGATCCGTCGACATCACCTTTCACGATAATATTAAGCTCCTGGAAATTGCCTATGGCAATCCTTCTTCCTATTTCGTCAAGAGTAATATGCTTCTGTGTACGCAGTCCCTGTTCTCTCTGGAGCTGTGCTCTCTTGGTGGCAATATCCTTTGCCTCCCTGTCACTTTCCATCACATTGAATTTATCGCCGGCCTGGGGAGCCCCATTGAGTCCGAGAATAAGGGCAGGTGTAGCAGGGCCGACTTCCGTAACCTTATGTCCTCTTTCATTATACATCGCCTTTATATGTCCGAAGCAGCTTCCTGCAAGAAGTATATCACCAACCCTGAGCGTCCCGGCTTTAACAAGCACAGTCGCGGTAAATCCTCTTCCCTTATCGAGGGATGATTCAACAACTGTCCCGATAGCCGGTTTTTCGGGATTGGCTTTAAGGTCAAGCATCTCAGCTTCGAGAAGTACTTTTTCGAGAAGAAGTTCAATGTTGAGGCCGCTCTTTGCGGATATCTCCTGCGACTGATATTTGCCTCCCCAGTCCTCAACAAGGTAATTCATATTGGCAAGAGCTTCTTTAATCTTGTCAGGATTTGCGGTAGGCTTATCAATCTTGTTGATTGCGAAGACAATAGGCACGCCAGCAGCTGAGGCATGATTGATGGCCTCAACAGTCTGCGGCATCACGCCGTCATCAGCAGCCACGACTATAATAGCTATATCGGTGATCTGGGCTCCGCGTGCACGCATGGCAGTAAAGGCCTCATGTCCGGGAGTATCAAGGAATGTGATCTGGCGTCCGTCATCAAGTTTTACCGCGTATGCTCCGATATGCTGTGTAATACCACCAGCCTCACCTGCAATCACATTTGTCCGCCTTATGTAGTCGAGCAATTTTGTTTTACCATGATCAACATGGCCCATGACAGTGACGATCGGCGGCCTTGATTTGAGGTCTTCCTCTTCGTCTTCAGCTTCCCTGACAGCTTCCTGCAGTTCGGCGCTCACAAACTCCACCTTGAAACCGAATTCATCGGCAAGAAGTGCCATGGTTTCGGCATCAAGACGCTGGTTTATCGATACGAAAAGCCCCAGGTTCATACAGGTGGAAATGATGTCAGTAACCGGAATATTCATCATTATTGAAAGCTCATTGACCGACACGAATTCCGTGACCTTGAGAATATTCTTTTCCTGTTCAATCCTGTCCTCATCCTCACGATGCTTCTGGCTTATTGCATCTCTTTTTTCCCTGCGGTATCTTGACCCCTTTGACTTGCCTTTTGTGGTGAGCCTTGCAAGGGTCTCTTTGATCTGCTTCTGAACTTCCTCTTCATCGACCTCAACCCTTACAGGTCTTTTCTTCAGGATCTTCTTGCCGGTTTTTTCCTTTTTCTCAACAAGATCAGGCTTGACTACTGAAGCCTGGTCTTTTTCCTTGGTGATCCTTTTTCTTCTTTTCTTTCTCCTGAAGTCTGTTTCCCCCTCCACTTTTACCGGCTGATAAGGAGCAGGCTTCCTTTTTTCCTCTACAGGAAGATTAATCTTCCCGACAACCGTAGGGCCTGTTATTTTATGATAATCAGGTCTGAAAACCTCAATAATATTTTCTTCCTGCTCCAGGATTGTATCGTCGTCAATTGTTTCCAGGTCTGTTTCTTCCTTTAACAGGGGCTCTTCAACAGTTTCCTTTGTCTTCCTGGCAGCACTCTTCTTTTCTTCTTCAGTTTCAGCTTCTTTTTCTTTTGGCTTTCCTTTCTTTGCCGGTTTTGCCTCCGCGGTCAGAGTATCAGCTTCTCCTTTAATATCAGATTGTGTCCTGCCTTTTTTGTCTTCAGCAACGGCACTCTTTTCAGCAGCAGTTTTTTTCTTTTCTGCTTTATCAGCCTCAGCCGGTTTATCGGTTTTTGCCGTTTCAGGTTTTGAAGGCCCCGGTTTTTCGGTTTTGACTGTTTTTTCCAGATCGATCTTCCCGATGAGCTTTATATCCGGCTTTTTGATCTCAGTTTTGATATCGACGCCTTTCTTGAAGCCTGAAGAATCTATGACAAGGACCTCATCTTCCCGTTCTGCATCTTCATCCTGATCTATTTCGGGAACATCATCTATTGAAACGGTTTCTTTTTTTCTGTGAAGGTCTTTGAGAATGAGCTTTTCGGATTCTTTCTTTACGCTGATATCCGAGCTGTATTCCTTAACCAGCAGAAGATATGCTTCATGAGGAAGTTTGGTGTTGGGATTAGGATCAATTTCAATACCCTTCTTATGCAGGAATTCTACCATGGTGGCAATTCCTACATTAAACTCCCTTGCCGCTTTACTTAACCGTGTCGCCTTTACGTCCTCTGTCATAAATATGCCATGTCTTTATATTGACTTCAAAAATAAAAATGTCGTATTATCATTCAAATTCAGCTTTAAGGATGTTTACCACCTCCCTGACTGTTTCCTCCTCAAGATCTGTTCTCTTTACCAGGTCGCTTATGGACAGATTGAGAACGCTCCTGGCGGTGTCACAGCCTATTGCTTTGAATTCATCGATGATCCATTCTTCAATCTCGTCTCTGAATTCCTCGAGTTTGACATCTTCCTCATCCTCGCCTCCCGGTTCCCTGTATACATCTATCTCATAGCCTGTAAGCTGACTTGCAAGCTTGACATTCAGACCGCCTTTTCCGATAGCCAGCGATACTTCGGTCGGTTTAAGATATATCTCGGCTCTTTTTGTCTCTTCAATAAGCTTTATTGATGTGATCTTTGCCGGACTTAGGGCTCTCTGGATAAAGAGCTGATTGTTGGCTGTAAAATTTATCACATCAATATTTTCATTGCGAAGTTCCCTTACAATTCCATGTATCCTTGATCCTTTCATTCCAACGCAGGCGCCTACAGGGTCAATCCTTTCGTCATATGATTCCACGGCAACCTTGGCGCGTTCTCCCGGGACCCTGACGATCTTCTTGATGGTAATAAGCCCGTCGAATATCTCCGGCACTTCAAGCTCAAACAGCCTTTCAAGGAAGACTGGCGAAGTACGGCTGAGAATAATGAACGGGGTGTTATTTCTCATTTCAACCTTGATGACGACAGCCCTTATCGAGTCGCCTTTCCTGAAATGATCGGAAGGTATCTGTTCGCTCTTTGGAATGATAAGCTCATTTCCGTCATCGTCCAGCACAAGCATCTCTCTCTTCCACACCTGGTAAACCTCGCCGGTGACGATCTCGCCGATACGATCCTTGTACTTCATGTAGATATTGTTCTTCTCGAGATCGAGAATGCGTGCCGTAAGATTTTGTCTCAGCGACAGGATTGCCCTTCTCCCGAAATCGAGAAACTTGACCTCATCCGAAACCTCTTCACCCACTTCATAGTCATCATCAATTTTCTTGGCTTCCGAAAGCGGTATCTGGGTTATGGGATCAGTCAGCTCATCATCATTGACAACAGTCCTGTTGCGCCATATTTCAAAGTCGCCTTTATCAATATTGACAATAATGTCAAAATTATCTGCCGATCCGTACTTTTTGGCAAGCATACCCCTGAACACATCCTCCAGAACGCTCATCATTGTCGGGCGGTCAATATTCTTCAGCTCTTTAAATTCCGAAAAAGTATCGGTCAAATTAACATTTTCCATCTGTTGAAAACTTCTTATTTTACTTAATCACTAAAACCTCTTTTGTCGATTTTACCTGGTCGAAATTGAAAGAAATATCCTTCATCTCCCTTGCCTTGCCTTTAATTCTGACTTCCGTTTCCAGCTCAAATCCGCCGTTTGTTACATTCTTCAGATTTCCTGTGAACTTCATACCGTCATTATCGACCACTTCAACTTTCTTCCCCTCATTCTTATAGTACTGCTCAATAACTCCGAACGGCATATCGAGTCCGGGGGAAGAGACCTGGAGCTCAAAGTCCACGTTGTTGCGGTCAAGGTGCTTTTCCAGGTACCGGTGCAGGGCAACGCATTCATCAATGGTAATGCCTTTAATTGTATCCGCCAGCACAGTTATCCTGTTTGAACTGCTCACCCTGATAGTCACAAGAAAAATGCCTGTCCCTTTAATGAACTCAGCTACAAGCTTTTCTATATTACTTTTATCAATCATGCTTTATCCCGGATAATAAAATAGGGGACTCTGGTCCCCTAGGCTCAAATACCCCTCAAATCGGTTGCAAAGATATACAATGTTTTGAAAATAGCAAAAAAGAT
>CAYWEQ010000125.1:0-5548 GCA_964457185.1 uncultured Rikenellaceae bacterium | reverse complement strand
TTTTTCAGAAATAAAATGAAGGCATCATAATAGGTGTTACTTATCGGAAGATATTCTTTTGCAATTATTGCTCTTTTCCTGTCTATCGCTTCTATCTTACTGATAGCAACAACATAAGATTTATGTATTCTGAAAAACTTTGATTCAGGTAAAAGTCTTTCTATTTCAGAAAATGAAGAGAGGGTCATTATTTTTCCGCCCGTTGTGTGGATCATAATATAATCCCTCATCCCCTGTAAATATAAAATATCATCAATTCTCACCTTCTTATATTTATAGGCAGTTTTTACAAAAATGAATTCTTTCTGATTACTTATTGTTGATCCTTCATCATGTTCATTTCCCCGAACTTCATTATACGCAATAAATTGATTCAGGGCTTTTGTGGCTGCCTGAAGGAATCTTTCAAAATCGAAAGGCTTAAGAAGATAATCACATACATTAAGCTCAAATCCTTTCACCGCATATGAGGCATATGCTGTTGTTAGAATTGCTATCGGCTTTTTCGATAATGATTCAATAACCTTAAGCCCTGAAATATCATCCATCTGAATATCAAGAAACATAAGGTCAACTTCGTTTCTCTGAATATACTCTATGGCTTCTATGCCGGTCAGGAATTTCCCTTTAAGTACCAAAAAAGGAATTTTACTGATGTACATCTCAATCTTTTGCAGAGCAGGAGGCTCATCATCTACTGCAATACATCTGAGTGTTTTCATGGTCCTGAAGATTTCCGAATATTATTGAGATAATAAATCAAATTTACCACTCTTTCCGGTATCCACGATTAATTTCACTTTATAACTGGTCAAATCCTCATCAATTGACAGAGTATGTCTTTCCGGGTAAAGTAGTTCGAGTCTTCGTTTAACATTTGAAATCCCCAATCCGGCAGGATTATTTTGATGTGGTATCTTTTTCCAGTTAAATGCTTCAAACTCGACCCGCGTCATTTTAAAACTGAACCTGATAATTATACATTTTGGATAATTCCTGTCACAAAATTTAATCGTATTTTCAATAAATGGCAGGAACAACATAGGTGCAATAGTGATTTTTGAATAATCGCCATCTGTTAAAAACTCTATTTTATCCCCGGGAGTCATCCGGATAGAAAACACCTCCAGATAGTCCCTTATATAATCGATTTCCTGAAACATTGGTACTCTTTCCTGATTTGTCTCATAAAGTGCATATCTCAGCAGACCGGACAGATTGATAACTGTTCTTGAGGCTTTATCCGGATCGTAGTAGATCATCGAATCTATGTTGTTCAGGGTATTGAAAAGGAAGTGCTGGTTTAACTGGGTTTTCAGAAGATTAAGCTCGTTTTTCAGGTTTTGACCTGCAAGTTCGACCATTTTTACCTGAGTAAGTATCCACTTCCGGGCAATATGCAGAATTGAGAATATACCTATTGGGAAAAATAGTGAGTATAAGATGTAAGAGATATCTTTAGTAGGACTGAAATCAAACAAATCATCAATGCGCTTATCATGGAATAAAACAAGAGTAAGGTTTGGTACTATCTGGTATATAAATATTTCAAGTATTAAAGTCGCAATTGTAATGGCAGTAAACAATAAATATTTCTTCTTAAAAAGAAAAGTGTCGATATAAAATAGAATCACATATATAAATATAATATCAGCGATAAAAAAGAAAATATCTCCCTTAAAAAGTGGCCAGAAATTCGGTTTTAAGGAGACTGTCCATTGGTAGAATAAAATAAAACCAAAATATAAAAGCCAAAGTACAGAATGGGTTATAACTCTTTGCAATTTGGTCCTGTAGTTAATAAGATTAAAAACAATATTTCTACCCATTTTTTTATATTATTACCAGAAAGCAAACCACAGAAACTAATTTATACCATGGATAATAATCCGTAACAAGCAAAATTAGTTCAAACCATTGAAAGATAAACAGATTATTAACTTTTTTCGAATATATGAGTACATCAATATACTTCTCTTAAAAAACTAAATAAATAAGGGTTGTTTAAATCACAACCCTTATATAAAGATTAAATCCCTTAATAACCGGGATTCTGTACAAGGTCCGTTGAAATATCTAATTCTCTTTGCGGGATTGCCATAATTATTCTGTAATCGGTACAGGAGACCGGAGTGATCTGGACAATCGGGGCATTAATATCAACCTTGTTCCTTGCCAGGTCAAACATTCTGTGATTTTCACAGAAAAGCTCGCGGCGTCTTTCATCAAGGATATCATCAAGAGTCACTGATGCAGAATTAGTATAGCCGGTGATCCTTTTTACTCTCAAGGCGTTATAATAATCGACTGCTTCCAGGGATCCTGCTGCAGTGCCTCCTTTCAGCTTTGCTTCGGCTGCAATAAGATAGATTTCCGATATTCTTATGATCTTCGGATTATTGACATAGGATGGTGCCGTGGCTCCCTCCTGACCCAGGTATTTCCGGGGATACCATGCAAGATACTGACCACCTGAAGACATCTGGACTATAATATCCGACCTGATATCATTAAGGTCAGCTCTCAGCCACGCAACAAAAGCATCCGTTGCGGCGCATTCACAATAACCATTGGGAATAGTATAGTATCCTATTGAATTTCTCTGAGCATTCACATTGTCGGTTGTGATAATCTCAAATAATGATTCTTTGGTCGCTGTTTTCGACCATACTGAAAGATATTCGTCCCGCTCATATAATTTATACCCTTTGTCATTATTAATAACCTCAACAGAAGCAGATAACGCATTACTGTAATCCCCCAGGTACAGATATACCCTTGCCTGTAATCCTTTAGCCGACCAGTAATTAATCTTTCCATAAGATTTTTCCTTTGACAGTTTGAGAAGAGATGTGGCAAAGTCAGCCAGTATCTGATCATAAGTTTCCTGTAAAGTTGACCTGGTAAATGTTGCATCAGGCTGGTAATATTCCGTTGAAAGCACTATACCGGAATTAGGTGCATTCATGTCGGGAGCAACTGTTGGCAGCTGGGCAAACAGACGGGCTGCATCAAAATGAAGAAGAGCTCTCATTGCATACAGCTGACCGACTAAATTATCATATTCAGTCTGTTCTCCTGTTTCAATTTTAATTAAACTGACAACTTCAAGTATATTATTTATCCTGGCCAGTGCAGTATAGATATTTTCAAACATCCGTCTTGGCATTTCTGAAGTAGCATCATGTTCATACCTTGTTATTGGTGCAAAGTGGTTAAATGCACCCATATATCTGGTATCACCACCTTTACCATCGGCATAAAGCCCAAAATCACCTGAATAAGAGGCCCTGTTGGTGTAAAGAACATATACTCCATTAAGAGCTATGTTGAGGTCATTTACAGTTGTTATTGCTGATGATGAAGGAAGCTGGTCTGATGGCATCTGGTCCAGCATATCAGTACAGCCAACCAGAAATATTAAGAATAATAAGATAAGTTTTTTCATTTTAGCGTTATTAAGTTGTTAAAAATCAAGATTAATGCTGAAATTTATAGTCCTTGCCTGAGGTGTATCAACTGTCCTGTAACCATTCAGAGAAACTTCAGGATCCACATGCTTTTCGGCCTGGTAAAGGAATGCCAGGTTGCTGGCTGAAACCGATAAAGTAATCCCTTTGGTTATCCCCGTAAAGGATATCAGGCTCTCAGGAAGTCTGTAACTGAGTACAAGTTCTTTGATTCTCAGGAAATCTGTAGATAAAATATGCATCGTGGACCATCTGTCAGGTCTGCCTGACCACACTGCTACCGGCCTTGGATATTTAGCTATATCGCCCGGTTTGGTCCAGTAATTTCCTGCAACTTCTTTATCATAATTAAATGAGCCAAATCTCACACCATGGTTTTTCTGAAAATAACCCGGATAATCAAACATATTACCTCCAAACTGATAGGTTATTAACATATCCAAGGAGATCCCTTTAAACGATAGTGAGTTGTTGATACTTCCCATCATATCCGGATATGCTTTTGCTACAAGTCCTCTCTGTGCATTGGCATAGAAATATGTAAGGTTAGAGCTTTCAGCCGGTAGAGAGGGATTAACAACAAATCTGGCCAATCCTGATTCAGGATCCACGTCATGCCAAACCGGCAGATAGAATGTGTAAAGACTCTCGTTCTCTCTGAAAATATAATTACTTCCGTCACCCTGTATAATATCATTGCCGCCCGGCAGTTTTTCGACTGTCGATTTCAGGGTCGAAAGGGTAAGATCCAGATTCCATTTCAGATCTGAACTTAATATATCAGCCAGGTGCAATTCAACCTCAACCCCTTTATTGCTTATCTCACCTGTATTCTGCAAAGCTGACTCAAATCCCGTCAGGTATGAAGTCGGGACTTCTAACAACAGATTCACAGTGTGTTTATTGAAATATTCAACGGAGAGAGAGAGTTTATTGAAAAGACCTATATCCATCCCGAAATTCATATTATTACTCATTTCCCATCCCAGGTTTTTGTTCTCAGGCTGAGAAAGATAAATTGCAGATTCTGATCCGTAAATGCCGCCAAAATCATACAGACCCAGGTGCCCGTAGCTGCCTGAAGGTAAATTCCCGTTCGTACCGTATGAGAATCTGATCTTTCCATCGGTCAGCCAGTCTGATTGCAGGAAGGATTCCTTTGAAAATCTCCAGCTGGCCGATAATGAATAGAATATCGCGTCCCTTTTATCTATCCCAAGCTGGGATGATTGATCTGACCTGATGCTTGCAGAAAGATAATACCTGTCATCATAGTTATAGTTTATATTGGAGAAAAATGACTGAAGGTATCTCTTGTAGATATTGCTTGAAACATAACGGGGCTGACCAACAGATAATTGGTCCAGTTTGTCGGTAGAATAATTGCTTGCCGAAGTAAAAACATACAGATTGTTATATAGCTGTGTTTCAAAACCGATTAATGCACTTATTGAATGACGTCCATAAGTATCATTGAAGTTCAGAAGATTGGAGGAGGTTATCTGAGATGTATTGTCATGAGGTCTTTCTCCGAGCCCGTTTAAACTCTCACCATCAATTGAAGTGGGGCCCCAGTATCTGAATCCTTCAACATTAAAATAGTCGATTGCATTCGTTGATTTGAAATTCAGAAAGTCAGTAAATCTGATTGAAGCTGTTCCGCTGGAAATTACTCGGTAGGTTTTATTATTCGTAAAAGCCTGCTCCGGAAGCATTGCATAAAGAGCATTCTTTACACGGGTATTGAAACTCGCATTCAAATTCAGACTTCCGTCATCATTGTATATTTTACTGGTGGGATTTCCTGACATTATTAAGCTTAACGGGCTGGCTGTCGCAATTCCCTGGACCTGATCAGTCTGATTCATCCTTCCATTCTGATCGGAATAAGAGAGCATGGTATTGAATGAAAGATCGAACCACTTGCTTATACTGCTTTCAATATTGACAGTACCTGTATATCTTTTGTACTTATATAATTCAACAATACCTTGTACATCCTTATATCCAAGGCTTGTATAAAATCTGGCTTTCTTTGTTCCTCCGGAAGCCGACAGTTGATATTCCTGGTCAGATCC
>CAYWEQ010000124.1:0-5560 GCA_964457185.1 uncultured Rikenellaceae bacterium | reverse complement strand
CCCATCTTGTGATCAATGAACCGGAATCCTTCCTTCTGATAAAGGCTTATTGCTTTACCCAGCTCAGGTAAAGATTCGAGATACAATTGTTTGTATCCAAGGTCTTTCGCCGATTCAATACTCATTTCCAGCAGTTGTCTTCCTATGCCCTGCTTCCGGTAAGAAGCATTAAGATAAAATTTGACTACCTCTCCGCAACCTTCAGGCAGATTTTGTGTCGGATAGATACCGCAGCCTCCGATGATTTTACCATTATCCTCAGCCAACCAGTAGATTGACCGGGGTGTTTGAAAAAGCGTATAAAGATCATCGGTAGTGGGATCAAAATAAACCGTTCCGGGACGTGCTATACCAAATTCCCTGAAGACCGACCGGATAAGTTCCGCAATTTCGTTATTGTCTTTTTTTTCAAGATGCCTGAAAGTAATACTCATCTTATTGATGATTATCTTACAGCGAAAACCAGTAACTTAATTTTATCAGGAAGATATTATTCGGAAAAACATCTTTCAGCTGTCCGTATGAATCTCCAATCGAGGCATTTGAAAGACTGGTTCTGCCTGTCCGTTCACTCGACCAGACTAAATAAATAAATGAACCCAGACGGTATTCCCACTTTGCCACGAGATTTGAGCGGTACTGGTGAAAATTAAAATCAGGATTGCCGATATAATAATCAGGTGCCGTATCATTGTTCTCGTCCAGGCCATAAATATCTCCTGTCAGCTGAGGATTTTCAAAGACGGTAAACCTGTTTTCATAATCCTTTGCCCGGGGATCTGTAATACACTTGAATTCAGAATATGTTCCGCGTGATATAAACGGGCTTCCGTAATACTGTATTGAAAATTCCGGTGTCAGGTTAAGATCTGCCCTTAATGTGAATCCCAGGGTTGTCTGGTCAATTGTTCCGAGAATATAACGCTTTTCACTCATATAGTCCCGGGTCGTAATATACTGAAGCTTGTCAAGATTCTTTTGATAATCAGCTGTAAGTCTGATCCTTAGCGAATTAAATGGACGGATTGATACTGAGGGATTAAGCTGAAAGCTGCGGGCTGAGTTATTGCCGGTACTCTCATAGCCATATGAAAATAAGAACATCAGCTTTTTTGACGGATCGGTCATAATATTACCGAACGTCATTATATTATAAGGCATTATCATTTCAGGACCGCCGCGAAGCTTTCGGGGATCATCTGCCTGCGAGTGGAATATCAGGTTTGTGCCAAAGCTCCAGTTATTCCTGAATGTCGACCTGAAAGAAAGATGCCCTCCTGAACCAAGCCATGTTCCGTTGAAATTCCATGAGTTGAATTGTTCCAGGTTCACTTCGAGGGAATTGAAAATGGAAACAGGTTTATTAACAAGATAAGATATCTCATTCGTCTGACTTATTTCGTCAGTGGAATTCATATAACCAATGTCATTAAGCTCAAGGCCGGGAGAGAGCCATGACACATCCGCAGAGTATCTCCATAATCCTTTTGATCCTCTTCCTATTTTCAGCTTTCCTCCAAAGCCGCCAAGGCTGGTTCTTGTCGTGTCATAATCCAGGTAATCTGCACCGGGCCTCTGGTAATACCGTGCGGATGATTCCTGCAGGGTTGTTATTGCTTCTTTGCTTCCGCCGACATAGCTCCCCAGTAATTTTGCATCCAGGTAAAACTCCTTGTCTTTCCAGTGATGAAGAACGTCCAGCCCTCCGGTATATGCTTCGTTGTTCAGAAATTCAAGACTTTGCTCTTCAATAAAGCGGTTTGTGGAGGTCAGCATACCTCCTATTACGGTATTTCCTGCCTTGTAGCCTTTCTGTACACGCGCTACCATATAGTTCGTCAGTGGTTCCACTTTGCTCCTGCTCCTGTTATCGTACTGATCACTTAACCTGGCATATTCATTTGCCGTGAGGCTTTGAATCAGTCCGACCGACAGTCCTTTGGAAGTGGTCCCGCTGAATTTGACTGCACTCAGGATTGTAGTTTTATCGGGGGAACTTACAAACAAGGTATCATTCGGATCAACAGTCCTTGAAGGAGAATGTCCGATACGGCGTGAATAGAAAAGATTCTTATCATCAAAATCATAATTGAAGATCGTCAAACCTTCAAGGAAGAACGGACGTTTTTCCTCGTAGAATGTTTCAAATGCAGTGAGGTTCATTACTGAGGGGTCGGATTCCACCTGTCCGAAATCGGGATTTACTGTCAGATCAACGGTGAAATTGCTTGATATACCTATCTTCGCATCAAGTCCTATATTGCCTCCCCACTCTCTGCCATTTTCAGTAAAAGGATTACCTGCTTCTTCCTTCATTGTCATAAGGTCGCCAAGGGCAAATGGCATTACCTCCAGCCTCCGTGATTTCTTCAAACCGCTTATACCCCTTATCTCACCAAAATTATAAAGCATCCCGGGACCGGTTTTTGACTGGATCTCCCAGTTACTCTCCTCCTGCAGCCTCGATATCCACCTCCAAGTATGCATACCCCATACTTGATTATCTTCCCTGCTGTAACGCAGCTGGCTTAAAGGGATCTCCATTTCGGCTACCCATGCTGAATCTTCAAGACCTGTTTTCCCCTTCCACACGGGATTCCAGTTAAAATCCCAGTCCATGGGATTAAAAAGAATGAGATCAGATTTCTGACCCCATGCAGTCAGTGTAAATTCAAAACCTGTCCTGTAATCACGGTAGCTGTCAAAAGTCACGCCCATCATATCGCCGACCTGTTCATCGCGGACACCCGACATTCGCACAATTTTATCAGGTTCGCCGTCAAAACCGCGAAAAGCCACATAAAGATTTTTATCGTCATACTGTATATTGAACTCCGTTGGCCATGTAGGCTTTGCTCCCTCTTCCGGTATCCATTGGTGATATTCACCTGCCCAGGTGCCGTACTTCCAGCATTCGTCATCAAGTTTGCCATCTATTACCGGCTTTGTCGTGCCTAAACGTACCGTTGTATAAACAGGTTGTTTTTTATTTTGCCCCGGAACCGTATCCTGGATGTATGTACCTGAAAATAAAGGTAAAGCTGGTGCCGGAATAAGAAGACAAAGCGATAAGAATAAAAGGTATCGAAAAACAGAAGACTGTCTGATCATACTCTATAATTATTGTTTCGAATCAAAAAAATCGTGGCTTAAAATTAATAGAATAACTTACTTTTTAACAGGTTTTAATTTTATATTTAGTGGTAATTAATGAACATTTGATTTTATGTTTAAAAACAGTATCATGAAAGCACTGATGAAGTTTCTCCCTGGTTTATTTATGGCATTAATCTTAAGTAAAATTTCACCGGCCCAGGATCCGATGGGTCTGCCTCCCGGGGGACAATCACCGATACGGCAGAAACCGGATATGTTAATCCCCATCAGTACCAGAAATATGGATCTGATTTTCAGGATCAGCAGCAGGGATGGAAGATTATACCAGGCATATTTCGGCAAAAAACCGGACAAATCTGATGACATCCTGCAGATGAGAGATGCCGGACACCTGGCATATGCAACATTTGGCACAGATAATCTTTTTGAGCCGGCTGTCAGGGCTACACACAATGACGGCAATCCTTCTCTTGAACTTAAATATGTCAGCCAGCAGTCTGAGGCAATTGACGCTGATGTTACTCTGTACAGTATCCTGCTCAAAGATCCTGAATATCCTTTTGAGGTTACACTTAATTTTAAATCCTACGCTGAGGAGGATGTGATTGAGCAGTGGGTTGAGATAAAGCATAATGAGAAGAAACCTGTTACAATTTTCGACTATGCCTCCTCAATGCTGCACTTTGATGCGGAAGAATACTGGCTTACGCAGTTTCATGGCGATTGGGCCGAAGAGATGAGAATGCAGGAAAGTGAACTTACGGCCGGGATAAAAATTCTTGATTCAAAACTCGGAACACGGGCCCATATGTACCAGACACCTGTGTTTTTATTATCGCTGAACGGGAAATCAGATGAGAATACCGGTGAATTGCTGGCAGGAACGCTTGGATGGTCAGGCAATTTCAGATTTCTCTTCGAGGTTGATGAAAAAGGTTCGCTGAGAATTATTTCCGGTATAAATCCTTTTGCTTCAGAATATTCCCTTATCCCGGGAAAAGAATTTAAATCCCCTTCAATGATATTTACTTATTCATCAGCAGGTAGAGGCCAGGCCAGCCGTAATCTTCATCACTGGGCAACAAAATACGGAATCCTGGATGGTACAGGTTCCCGCCTGACGCTACTGAATAACTGGGAATCCACATACTTTGATTTTAATGAAAAGAAGCTGACAGACATCCTTAATAATACAAAAAAGATGGGGCTTGATCTTTTCCTTCTCGATGATGGCTGGTTTGCCAATAAATACCCCAGGAACAATGACCGCGCCGGATTGGGCGACTGGCAGGAAAATAAGGCAAAATTGCCAAACGGCCTTGGTTATCTCGTTAAAGAAGCTGATAATAAAGGAGTTAAATTCGGTATCTGGATAGAACCTGAAATGGTAAATCCCAAAAGCGAGCTTTACGAAAACCATCCCGACTGGATACTCAAGCTTCCAAACCGTCCCGAACATTATTACAGGAATCAGCTTGTACTCGACCTGTCAAATCCAAAGGTGCAGGAGTTTGTTTATAATGTGGTTGACGGAATGCTTACGGCGAATCCCGGGATTGCTTTTATCAAGTGGGATTGCAACAGGATGATGACAAATACCTATTCGGTATATCTTAAAGATAAACAATCACATATTTATATTGACTATGTAAACAGCTTTTACAGTGTGCTTGAGCGTCTTCGCAAGAAATATCCTCATCTTCCGGTAATGCTTTGCTCCGGTGGCGGCGGAAGAGTTGATTACGGCGCGCTCCGTTATTTCACTGAATTCTGGGCAAGTGATAATACAGATCCTCTTGAAAGAGTTTATATCCAATGGGGATATTCTTATTTCTTTCCTGCACTTTCGGTGTGCAACCATATAACATCATGGGGAAATCAGTCCCTGAAATTCAAAACTGACGTTGCCATGATGGGGAAAATGGGATATGATATAAGGGTTGATGAACTGAACGAGAAAGAATTGAAATTCAGTCAGAATGCAATCTTAAATTATAAAAGACTCAGCGATATTATCTGGCACGGCGATCTCTACAGACTGGTTTCCCCCTATGAAGAAAACAGGGCAGTCCTGATATATGTGAACAAAGAAAAAAATAAAGCCGTTCTTTTCGGATATACACTTAATGCCAGGTATGGTGAGACTTTCAACCGGGTTAAATTACAGGGACTTGATCCTTCCAGGACATATAAAATACAGGAGATAAATGTATCCACCGAAGGCAGATTTCCAATGACGGGAATGTCAGAAAACGGAAAGAGTTATACTGGAGATTACCTGATGAAAGTGGGATTGAATATTGGTTCTGCCTCACCATTGACCAGTATTGTCTATGAAATTTCAGAATAGGCAATTCCTGTCAATGCCGGTTTCTGTTTTATTTGAATAAGGATGGAAAGAACCGTGGAACCTGAGACATGTATTCCTTATATCCCGGAATTC
>CAYWEQ010000123.1:0-5566 GCA_964457185.1 uncultured Rikenellaceae bacterium | reverse complement strand
TCAGGCAAAAAACAGTCATGTCTTTAAAATGTAGTAACTTTAGGTTTACTATATCGTGATTTGATTAACTGTTGGTACAGGATTTGATTGACAGGCATCAGGTGTCAGGCCACAGGCGTCAGGATATTCTTAAAATGATTCCGGCAGCCGGTCACCCTTTGATAGACTATTTATATTCATAAAATACTATAAAGACATGTCACCAAGAAGATTATTATTTGTATTTGGATTTTTCCTTATAACTGCTGTTATAATTGCCCAGGAAAAACCCACTCCTGCTTATTACAGCTTCAGCAAGGGATTGAGAACACAGTACGTCCTGCAGGATGACTTCAGCAAGTTCAACAATTACTGGCTTCTTGGCATCGAAGAAAATAGCTGGTCGGAAAGCATTGAAGACGGCCACCTGGTGTTCCAGTCGCTGACAAACAAATCAAAAGAAGATCTTCTTCCGGCAATAATCGACCAGAAACGCGACTTTGAAATCGAAACTTCAATACGCTTTGTCGAGGGTCAGATGGATAAGGGATATGGCCTCCAGTGGGGGAAATCCGTTAACCCGATTCGCCAATTCGATTTTCTTCTTACCGGTGGAGGACATTACACAATTGACAAATATGACGGGCAATTCTCAGATTATGTACCCTTTACTCTTTCCGACAACGTTAACAGGTATGCATTCAACAAGCTGACCGTGAGAAAAGTATCGGATAAATATTATTTTTTCCTCAACGAAAAGCTTATCCATTCAATGCCTTTTGAGCCATTCTTCGGCAATCTACTGGGATTCCAGGTGGGCGATAATTCAACAATAATGATCGACCATATCGATATCGCTTACCTTGATGAGGGAAAGGATGAAAAATCAAAGGTCCTTATTATGGACTACAATTTTATTACCACCAGCGATAAAGTGGCAATCGGCAAAGCTGTTACTTTAACGGTTAATGTCACCAATGTGGGAAATAAAGATGCTTCAAACCTGTCAATCAGCTATAAAGTCCCTGAGAATATTGAAGTCGTTGATTTCAAGAAAGTCCTTTCACTTAAGGCGGGTGAAGAACAGTTGCTTACACTTCAGTTCTTCGCAACCAAAAATTACACCGATTCAATAATACCGGTCAGCTTTGAAATCGCAGGAGCGGATATTACAAATGTAAATGACCTTGACCTTTCAGTTGAGGTTGATAAACCGGTCCGAAAGGAGATTAATAAATCGCTGGCACAGAATTTCAGCGAATTCCGCGGAGGGAATGACCCGCTTAAAGGACTGAACGTCGCACAGGCAATGAAATCTGTTCAGGTAGGCGAATACTATGCCCTGATCATCGGCATTGACCAGTACGCGGGCGATTGGCCTCAGCTGCAAAATGCCGTTAATGATGCTAAGAGTGTCGCCGAGACCCTCTCCTCAAAATATACATTCCATTACCTGAAAACACTGTATAACAAAGATGCTACCCGTGACAATATTCTTAAGGAATTTGAATGGCTGTTGCATAATGTAAAAACCAATGACAATGTTTTCATTTATTATTCGGGACACGGAGAATATCTCGAAAACATGGACAAGGGATTCTGGGTCCCGAGCGATGCTGCTTCAAAGACGATTTCAAAGTATATCTCCAATGAGGATATCCGGTCATTCCTTTCAGGGATCAACTCAAAACATACTCTCCTTGTTACCGATGCCTGCTTCAGCGGCGATATCTTCAGGGGTAAAACCATGACAATACCTTATGAGAATTCTACCAAGTACTACCAGAAAATATATTCGCTCAACAGCAGGAAAGCGCTTACTTCCGGTGGTGTTGAACCGGTCATGGACAAGGGCAAGGAAGGACATTCAGTATTTGCATATTATTTTCTTCAGGCCCTGGCCAAAAACTCCGAGAAATATTTTGATGCAGGTCAGGTTTTTGAATCTCTGAAGATCCCGGTAGTCAATAACTCATCCCAGACACCGGCATACAGTCCTATAAGAAATGCAGGCGACGAAGGAGGTCAGTTCATTTTCATGTTAAAATAAAAACCTCTTAGCCTGAAGAAATGTGATGTATAAAAAAGCCCTGATTTTTGTTACCCTGCTGATATTGCTTCAGGGTGAATCGTTTTCCCAGCAATATTTTTTCAGGAAATACTCTGTTGAGGAAGGACTTCCGCAATCAACGGTATATTCTATAGTAGAGGACAGCCGTGGCTTCATCTGGATGGGTACCGATGGAGGCGGCCTTTCGCGTTTTGACGGAACAAAGTTTGAAACATTTACCAAAGCCGACGGCCTTTCTGACAACGTTATCAGATCACTTTTTGAAGACAGCAGAGGCAATATATGGATCGGGACATTCAACGGTCTGACACTCTATGACGGGAAGAAATTTACTGCTTTCACAGAAGAACAGGGTTTATCCGGAACATCTGTCCTGAAAATAACTGAAACCAGCAACGGAATAATATGGGTTGGAACAAACGACAGGGGGCTTGTGGCCATACAGCCAGGCGACTCTCTGAAAATAACAAACTTCTCGATTGATAATGGACTTATCAGCAATTTCATTTTTGATATACACGAAGATGCAGATAATCGTTTATGGCTTGCGATGGTTGGCGGGGTTAACATTCTCACCTTCTTAAAGGCTGATACCCTGGCAATAGAAAATATTGAGGACCCCATTATACCTTCTGACATTATACTTTCCGTTGAGCCGGGAAATGACGGAACATTTTGGCTGGGAAGCTATGGCGACGGACTTTTCAGGGCAATCCCCGGAAAAGAAAATCAGGAGTACGAAGTAGTAAAGTCACAAATAAATGACATATATCCGGGACTTATAATCTGGGACATATTATCCCGGGAAAATGGTGAAATATGGCTTGCATCCAATAACAACGGCATTATAAGGATCGTAAATGATAAAATTGCCGGTGAATTCACAAGGGACAACGGACTCCCTTCAAACCAGATTCTTAATATACTCCGGGATAGTGAGGGCAATACATGGATGGCTTCTTTCGGACAGGGTTCAATAATGTTCAGTGATGAAAAATTCCTTTCGTATGGTGCCGCGGATGATATAACAGGCAATCAGGTGCTGAGTATCTTTATTGTGAATGATGATATGTTTTATACGGCTACCGAAGAGGGTTTCACACGTTTCAGAAAAACCGGGGACCGGATCCGTAAATTAAGACATTATTCACTTGCACAGGGCTTGAATAATGTAGGAGCCACAACGATTGCTGAATACAAAGACAAATTACTAATCGGTACCAACAATGGCATCAATGTTTTTGACGGCAGCAATCTTTCACCTTTTCAGTATAATTACCGGCTGCCTGATCTCAAGATAAATGCGCTTTCTACCGACAGCCATGGCAATCTGTGGATAGGAACAGGAGGAGGCTATGGTAAATTCACAGGCGATGACCTGTTCACAATGAGCGAGGACGAGGGTTTGATCAACAACGAGGTTCAGACTATTATTGAAGATTCCAAAGGCAGAATCTGGATGGGAACATTCAAAGGCCTGGTAAAACTGGAAGATACTATTTATACCGATTTCAATGAAGAGGATGGGCTCACGTTCCAGCGTATCAATTCTCTTGCTGAAGACCCTGCCGGAAATATCTGGATAGGCACTTTCGGGGGAGGAATATTCAGATTCAACGTATATTCCGATTCAGTTCCGATATCTCTCCTGGCAACAAAGGGAGTCCTTTCCTCCGGGACAGTCAACTCTCTTCTCTTCATAAGCCGAACAAAAGTAATTGCAGGAACTGATAAAGGATTTGATCTAATTGAACTTGATGATAAACAGTCAATTATAAGAGTGATCCCATATGGCAGCAAAGATGGGTTCACAGGCGGAGAGAACAATACAAATTCCATCGCCAGGGATAATACCGGACTGATATGGTTTGGTACAAAAAACGGTATCATAAGATTTAACCCGGCTGTGGATGTAAATTATAATATCCAGCCGAAAACCGATATAACTTCCATCAAACTCTTTTTTGAGGATGTTGACTGGAAATCGAGAGATTTTACTCTCTACAAATGGTCAGGACTTCCTGAAAATCTTGTTTTGTCACACAAAGACAACCATGTTACATTTGAATATACCGGACTCGATTTCAACAATCCCGATGACCTTACGTTTTCATATCGTCTTGACAGAAACGGCACAGGTGATTGGTCCCCGTTTACATCTTCCAGAAGCATATCATCCTCCGATCTGCGGCCGGGCAATTACACTTTCAGCGTCAGGGCAAAGAACAAATACGGTATAACAGGTGAAACTGTGCAATACAGTTTTCTGATAAAACCTCCTTTCTGGAAAACCAAATGGTTTATTGTTTTATCAATGTTAACTGCGTTTCTGGCAATAGCCGCATTTGTGAGGTACAGGGAAAAAAAGCTTATTGAAGAGAAAATTAAGCTCGAAAAGATTGTTGAAGAGAGGACCCGGGAAGTAGTGGAACAAAAGGATGAAATAGCAAGACAAAGAGATATAGTTACATATCAGAAGAAGGAAATAACCGACAGCATCCAGTACGCAGAGACAATTCAAAGAGCGGTCCTTCCTGAAGAAGGTATTCTTAAAAGCAGCTTCCATGATTATTTTATCCTGTTCCGTCCAAAGGATATTGTGAGTGGTGACTTTTTCTGGATGTCAAAAAGAGGCGATAATGTTATATTTACAGCTGCTGACTGTACCGGACATGGTGTGCCGGGAGCATTTATGAGCATGCTGGGTGTAAGCTTTCTTAATAAAATTGTTAATGAATCAGGGATTATCCAACCTGCCAGGATATTGAATGAACTGCGTGACAATGTAATACTGTCGCTTAAGCAGAAAGGGACTCACGAAACAAGTAAGGATGGGATGGATATGGCTATCTGCTCAATTAATCTGAAAAACCTCCGTCTGCAGTTTGCCGGTGCAAATAATCAAATGATCCTGTTCAGGAAAGAAAACAGTGAATTCAAGATCATAGAAAAAAGAGGTGACGGAATGCCGGTCGGAGTCTATTCAAGAATGAGCGAATTCACACTTCATGAAATTGATATCCGGGAGGGAGATACCATCTATCTCTTTTCTGACGGCTTCTGTGATCAGTTTGGCGGACCCGGCGGAAGAAAATTCATGAAGCCCAGGTTTACACAAATGCTCCTCGAAAACCAGAAAATTGATATGTGCTCACAGAAGGAAGTGTATGAAAAAATCCTGAATGAATGGATCAGCTATCCATCAGACGAACCTGTAGAACAGATCGATGACATAATCTTGCTCGGGATAAGGATATAATCGATCGTGCAATCCCAATTTCTTCTGCCTTTAAGAACTTTATGAACCTTTGACTTTACAGACTTTTATGCTGTTTTCCTGTACCGGTTGACTGCAAGTGCGGTGAATGCAACGGCTATCAGTATCAGTGAATAGATATCCCTGCTGATATCCTGAAATGTTGATCCCTTAAGCATCACCATCCTGTTAATGCGCATCACATAAGCAGCAGGATTTATCAGATCAAACTTTTGTGCCCATACAGGCATACTCTCCAG
>CAYWEQ010000122.1:0-5595 GCA_964457185.1 uncultured Rikenellaceae bacterium | reverse complement strand
AAGATTGAGTGTCTGATATGCCCCCATTTATGCAGGATCGCTGAAGGCAAAACAGGCATTTGCAGAGTGAGGAAGAATAGCGGAGGATCCTTTGAGCTTCTTACATATGGCGTCCTTTCCGGATATGCGCTGGATCCGGTCGAAAAAAAGCCACTTTACCATTTTTATCCCGGCACCAATATACTTTCGCTGGGATCATACGGATGCAATATGCGTTGTGATTACTGCCAGAATTACACTATTTCCCAGCGTGTTTCTTCAGGATATTTTTCAAAAACCGGTATTGATAAAATATTAAATGACGCTCATAATGCATTGAACAATATCGGCATAGCCTTTACATACAATGAGCCTGTTATATGGTTTGAATTCATCAGAGATGTTGCCCGTAAAGCGAGGAAAAAGGGATTGAAAACGATTATGGTCAGCAATGGGTATGTCAATAGGGAACCGCTTGATGAGATCATATCATTCACTGATGCTTTCAATATTGATCTTAAGGCGTTCAACAACGACTTCTACAGGAAGCTGACAGGTGCTGACCTAGAGCCTGTTAAAAGCACCCTGAAACAAATAGTCCGCTCAGGCAGACACCTGGAGATCACAACTCTTATCATCCCCGGACAGAATGACGATGAAAAGGAAATGGCGATGCAGACTGAATGGATAGCCGGTGAGCTGGGAAAGGATATCCCGTTTCACCTCAGCAGGTATTTCCCTATGTACAAAAGGGAAGATCCGTCCACTTCCCCTGAAATCCTGAAAAAACTGGCTGGAATTGCTTCAAAGAGCTTAAGTTATGTCTATGTAGGTAATATGGCAACTGACGCAGGTCAGAATACACAATGCCCCGGATGCGGAAAGATCGTTACCAGGAGATCACGTTATCACACAAAGCTTCAGAACCTGGACCGGAAAGGGAATTGCACCGGATGCGATACAAATATCTACAGACATTTTACTTCTTTCTCTTCTTCGATACAGAACTGAGACGTTCGCACAGCTTGTCAATACCGGCAGCCAATTCTTTGTTGACCATCTGATAATGGACTTTTCTGCTTTTGGGATCAGTCTCTTTTGAAGGATTGTTTACCCTGTGGATCAGCTCGTTCCTGAAATTTACAGCATCGGAAATGATACCTGAGACTTCCCCGGGCTTGTCGTCAGGATGGAGCGCTGAAAAGGTAAAGCAATCTGATAGCACTGAATAGATCTGCGTATCAATGTCCTTTTTAAGTTTTCGGATATTTGCCATATTGTGTTAGTTAAATTTAACATACCAAATTAAAATCCTGGTCTTCTCAACCTGATCTGAAACCTGCAATACTCTTCTCTGCTTTTTCAATATAAAGTTTCCGGAGTGTTTCAATCAGAGGTACCCTGACATTAAATAACTTATCATCAATACAATAGAATGGCAGAACCATCGGTGAACTGCCTGTCATGAAGACCGCATCAAATTCTGTTATCCTGTCAACCCTGACACATGCCAGTCTCACAGTAAAATTATTCTCCCTGCATATCTCAAGAATATGCTTCCGGGTTATTCCGTTGAGTATCATATTGTCAGGAGCTGTCAACAGGGTATCGCCCTTCAGAAAGAAAATATTCGACCTGCTTCCTTCGGTGATCTGTCCTTTTTCATTTACAAGAAGAGCTTCATAACCTCCGTCAAGAATAAGCTTGTGAAAAATGGATGAGCGCAGCTTATGATTGATCACCTTCGAAGCAGGATCCTTCCTCTCGGCATAGAAGAGTATCCCTTTTACTCCATTCTTATATTGTACTACCGATGGATAGATAGGCTCGATAAAATAGACCAGATAATTTTCCGTGCCTTTGTTATAATTAAAGACGATCTTCAGGTTTATCTCCTTCTTTTTATCCCATTTTGTCAGATTGATAATGTCTTTCTTAATGGTATCAGGATCAGCAAGCAATCTTTTCTTCTGCAGTCTGACGCTTAATGCCAGGCGTTCCATATGATCATAGAAAAATACAGGGTAGTTTCTTGTCATTCTGAGCACCTCGTACACCGAATCACCCTCATAAACAAGAGAATTATCGAAGGAATCCGATGGCTGAAGTTTCCCGTTCAGGACGTACTTTTTACCGTAACACTCATTCATGATATCTCAATTGCGATAACAAAAATACAAACAAATAACTTCTCTCCTCTCAATTCTGATTATATTCGTAGTCGCTTACCTTCAGCGGCATCAATTAATGTATGCAATAGTCGATATTGAGACCACAGGCGGAAGCGCCAGGATCGAAAAGATTACCGAAGTAGCCATTTATCTTCATGACGGTGAAAAGATTACAGGTGAATTTGTCTCCCTTGTAAATCCTGAAAGAAGCATCCCCTATTTCATTACAAACCTGACGGGGATCACAAATGAGATGGTTGAGGATGCACCGCGTTTTTACGAGATAGCAAAAACCATAGTGGAGCTTACCGAGGGAAGGGCATTCGTCGCTCATAACGCAAGGTTCGATTATTCATTTATAAGACAGGAATTTAAATCACTGGGATTTAATTTCAGGAGGAAGATCATCGATACGGTTACTTTAAGCAGGAAGTTGTTCCCAGGACACAGATCATACAGCCTTGGAAATATATGCCGTGATCTCAGGATCGAAATTAACGGCAGGCACAGGGCTTCAGGAGATGCCCTTGCAACGGTAAAACTCTTTGAAATGCTTCTTGAAAAGGACAGGGAGGTAAATGGGAACCGGTCAAATCTCATCAGGAACACAAGGCTTTCAAAGCTGAATCCCAGACTGGATATTTCAAAAATCGATCTTATCCCTGATGAACCGGGTATTTATTACTTCTACAACGAAGCCGGTGAGCTTATTTATATCGGCAAAAGCAGGAATCTTCAGCAAAGAATAAGCACACACCTGTCAAACAACACTTCCAGCCGGACAATGGAGATGCGCGACCTGATCGCCGATATTGACTGGGAAGTCACCGGAAGCGAGCTTATTGCAATGCTGAAAGAGTCATTTGAAATAAAAGAGAACAAGCCATTGTATAACCGGGCACAGAGGAGAACAGGTTTTCAGTGGGCGATATTCAGCTTCATGGATGAGAACGGATATCTGAATTTCAGGTTCGGCCAGACCAGTTCAGTCGAAAATCCCCTTTCAGTATTCACATCAAGGGAAAGAGCTAAATCCAGGCTTGCAGGTCTTGTTGAAACACATGAACTGTGCCAGAAGCTTACCGGCCTGTATGAATCTGAAGAAGCCTGCTTCCAGTATCATGTAGGCCTCTGTAAAGGTTCCTGCTGCGGCAAGGAAACACCAAAAAGCTATAATGAACGAGCATTCAGGGCGGCAGACGAATTTGTCTTTTCACGCCGGAATTTCTTTATAATTGATAAAGGACGGAATGAAGAAGAAAGAAGTGCGGTAAAGGTGATAAATTGTAAATATTCCGGGTATGGATACTTTAATATCAGCGACATGGGCTTTGGCCTCTCCGCACTGCATGATTGTATCACGTCGGCACCCGATAACAGTGATATCCAGGTAATCCTGAAACAATACATCAGAAGCTATAAAGTCGAAAAAATAATCGAATTCTAAACCCTTATCATTCATAATAATCTGCTGTTACATATTCAATTAATTTTAATTTTGTCATCAATACATTAATAAACCAGGAACAAGGAACAAGGAACCAGAAACAACTAACCAATAACAATATATGGCCTTATTAAAAAGAACAACAAAAGACCTTATTATCAGGATTGATGAATTCTTTGATAATGTAGAACTTGGATTGCTTGTATTCAGGGAAAGCATAAAATCATATATTGATAAAGATATGGAGGCTTTCAACCGGCATCTTCAGAAAGTGGAGACTCTTGAAAACAACGCCGACAGGCTCCAGAGATCGATTGAAAATGATATGATCACTCATTCAATTCTCCCTCAGCACAGGAGCGAGGTGGTTAAACTGATTGACGAAATGGATGAAATCATTGATACGATAAAAAGCTCCCTGAATGAATTAAATGTCGAAATGCCGGAGATTCCGGAAGCTCTTAACAAGGACATTATAAGCCTGGCCGATACTTCTGCAAATGCTGCTGAAGAACTCATCCCTGCGGCAAGAGCATATTTCACCGCTCCTTATACGGTGAGGGAAAAACTATTAAAAGTATATTATTTTGAAAGCGAGGCAGACAAGATATCCTTAAGGACAAAGAAGCGTATTTTCAGCGAAATGAATGAGATAGATCTTGCTCATAAAGCTCACCTGAGGTATATCATCCACCATATTGAGAATATTTCCGATATGGCACAGAAGGCAGCGGACTTATTGGCCGGGATGGCCATAAAGATTTTAATATAAAAAGGTGCTCGGTACTGGGTACTCGGTCAGGATGAACCAAACAATATATACCAAGGACCGAGAACCGAGCAACCAGCAACAAGCAACATGATTCTATTCTTCCTTACAAGCGGCTTATTCCTCGGCTGGTCCCTCGGTGCAAATGATGCTTCGAATGTTTTTGGTTCGGCAGTCGGATCAAAGATGGTTACTTTCAGGAAAGCAGCAATAATCGCATCAGTAGCAGTAATACTGGGAGCTGTCATCCAGGGAGCCGGAGCCGCAGACACACTGGGGAAACTGGGCAGTGTAAATGCAATAGGCGGTTCGTTCACACTGGCACTTGCAGCAGCAATTACAGTGTATGTGATGACAAAATTCTCGCTTCCGGTTTCTACCACACAGGCAATAGTTGGAGCCATAATTGGATGGAATCTTTTTACCGGAAATAAAACCGATTCAGGCACTCTTTCGAAAATTGTAGCCACATGGGTATCAGGTCCTGTTCTGGGAGCAGTATTCGCTGTTCTGTTCTATATTATTATTACCAGGATCAAAAGAGCATCAAGAATTCACCTTTTCAGGTTTGAATCATTTCTTAGAACCGGTCTCATTATCGTCGGAGCCTTTGGTGCATACAGCCTGGGTGCCAATAACATAGCCAATGTGATGGGTGTTTTTGCACCGGCATTCAGCCTCCAGGAGATAGACCTGGGACTCTTTACACTCTCCTCAAGCCAGCAGCTTTTCCTGCTTGGAAGCATTGCCATTGCAGCAGGAATAATCACATATTCAAAAAGAGTAATGGAAACTGTCGGAGGAAATATTATTGAACTATCTTCAGAAGCTGCCCTTGTAGTGGTCCTGGCGCAGTCACTCGTCCTTTTTATATTCTCATCATCCGGATTATCAAATCTTTTCGTAAGATTAGGGCTCCCTCCTATCCCTTTGGTACCCGTATCAAGCTCACAGGTAATAGTAGGATGTGTCATGGGTATCGGACTCTACAAGGGTGCAAGAAACATTAATTTCAAACTCCTGGGGGAGATAGGGATCGGATGGATTGTAACGCCTGTAATGTCGGGATTGCTTGCATTTTTCTCACTCTTCTTTGTGAAGAATATTTTCAGCATTGACGTCGGAAACAAGGTCATTGAAGGTGCAGTTGCAGAAGCTGCTATCACAACTGATCCCGGCATATCTGAAATAATAAAATATCTTTTGCTTGCCATATTGATAACCAGCGT
>CAYWEQ010000121.1:0-5607 GCA_964457185.1 uncultured Rikenellaceae bacterium | reverse complement strand
GCGGAGAAATCCCGGGTTCCTTTGGGTATGGAAGGCTTCAACATATGAATAAAGATAAAAGACAAAAGTATAAAGATAAAAGTATCTTACTTATGAAAGTCCAGTAAAAAATACTACAAAAAAAACGGACACCTTGAATCTAAGGAATCCGTTCATTTTAAACATCTTTATCTTGTGACTTTTATCTTTTATCTTCTTCAGTATTTTTCAGGTACAAAGGTCTGGTCAGTAACAGGAGGCCTTACATAAGCAACGTCATGTTTCAGCGGAGGAAGCTTGAACGGCTTTGGTGTAAGATCCTTATAAGGTATAAGTGACAGAAGATGTTCAATTGTGTTCAGTCTTGCTCTTTTTTTATCGTCTGCATGAACTACAAACCATGGTGATTGCTTGGTATCGGTATAAGAGAACATTTTGTCCTTTGCCATGGAATATTCCACCCATTTATCACGCGATTCGACATCCATCGGGCTTATCTTCCATCGTTTTGTAGGATCCTGGATCCTGTCCTGGAAACGCTTCTCCTGTTCTTTATCACTGACTGAGAACCAGTATTTAATAAGTATCGTATCCGACCTGATGAGCATTTTTTCAAATTCAGGGCAGGCCCGCAGGAATTCTTCATATTCCTCGTTGGAACAGTATCCCATGACTTTTTCAACCCCGGCCCTGTTATACCAGCTCCTGTCAAAAAGGACTATTTCGCCTCCGGCCGGAAGCTGAGTCACATAGCGTTGAAAATACCACTGTGTTTTTTCCTTTTCGGTTGGTATACCAAGGGCAACTATCCTGCATATCCTGGGATTCATACATCCGGCAATAGTCTTTATTACTCCACCTTTACCAGCCGCATCCCTTCCTTCAAAGATTACGACCACTTTAAGCTTATTTGCCTTTACCCATTCCTGGAGTTTGACGAGTTCAATTTCCTGCTTCAAAAGCAGTTTTTCAAATTCCTTCCGTCCCAGTTTTTCCTTCTTTTCAGGCTTAACATCGTGATAAAGATCATCTTTTTTGAAAGTCTCTACCTTTATCTTCTTTTCCTTTTTGTCCTTTTTATTGTCTGCTGCCATGGCAAATAGTTTTAAATAATAAAGAAAGATAAAAAAAAATCCTGAAAAGCAGAATTTTCAGGATAGAAAGTTAGGAGTGAGCTAAAGTTTGGAGTACTTAGAGTTAAATGGATATAGTAACTCTATGTACTTTAGGCACTTTAGTCACTCCAAACTATTTTTATTGTATAAACGGTATCGATAACGGGTATTTAAATCTTTCGCCTTTTGCAGCTTTGACACTTGCAATCACTATGCAGATTATTTTCAGAACACCCAGAAAGGCAACGATCGGGATACCGATGATAATAAAGCACAATGGGATTGCGAGAACTATATAAAGCAGAATGGAAAGCTGAAAGTTCATTGATGCTTTTCCGTTTTCATTAACCCAGGCTGATTCATCTTTTCTGGTTAACCAGCAGATAAGTGGTCCTATGATCCCTCCAAACGGGAAAAAGAAACCTGCAAATGCAGACAGATGGCAAAGCATCGCCCAATTTCTTTCCGATTCTGATAATTCTCTAACCTCTTCCATATTGTAATTAGTTTATTGAAAAGACGCCGTTTTTTGAGGAATGATGCATTAATCAAACCTTGCAAGACGCTTCAGATCGGCAGGCAGGAATCCGTTCGGATTTTTCTTGTCAATTGAATGCAGGTTGTAATAATACATGTTGGCATCATCAGTCCCGATAAGCATCTTGAAACAGTAGCCTTCCAAGACATTTTCTCCAACAGGACCTACCTTATGAAGGATAAGAGTGTTGGGAGTTTTATTCTTAATTGCATTTACAATATCTTCTTCCGAAACGATCTCCACCTTGTTTGAATAGATGGCTTTGATTTTTCCAATTGTCCCGATCTCTGGAGCCAGGTCCTCCTGCTTTATCAGGATTGTTTTTCCCATTACAGCAGGTATATTTTCATTATAAAACTTCAGGTATTTTCTTCCTGTTTTGGACGGATCCTCCATTATCAGCTGTGCATGTTTCTGCATGAATGACAGAATAGCTCCCAGCTTATAACCATATTCAATATCTTCCTCACCGGCAAAGGAAAGCGGTATGGCACATATCTCAGGCATTTCTCCAAGCTTGTCAACATTCTTCCCCTGAAGAAGATTGATAAAGTTGAAGACTGAATTCGATTTATCCTTGTCATAATTTGTATCGGTCAGGACAATAAACGACAGGGAGCTACTTATCCTCCTGACATTAAAATCGCTGACGTTAATAAATTCATAAGGGGTTATAGTCCAGTATTCCTTCATTGCATCCTTAATGTAGAAGTTAAAGTCGGATAAAGGATCATCTTCAAGGACCACGCATGTCTTTGATTCACTGAACTGCTTTATTTCCTCCTTGCTCGGAAAAGGAGCCTGGCTGAAAAGCGTCACGGAAAAACAAAGTACGGATAGGACAGAAACTGCTCTTTTCATATTTTTATTCATTTACTGGTATATACAAGGGATTTCTTTCATTGAATTTACGTATGTAGACAAACATAAGGTCTTTCTTCTTCTTTCTTGGAAGCTGTATATATTCTTCATATAGCTCACTATCCTTCATCAAAAGCAATTCCGTATTCTGCATATCAAATTCAACAATTTTACCGGTCTCAAAATCAATCAGATATTGCTTGAGCTCACTCCTGGCCATATTACCCTGCCTGTAAGGCGAATAATATGATCCCGGATAATAGTAATTGCCATATCCATAAGGCGAATAAGCTGAATATGGAGAATAATATGATGAATAATACGGATCATAATACCCATATGGTGAGTTATAATAACGAGGATCGTATGTGGTAATATCAGCGACAAAATGGCAGATGCTTCCAACAAAGGTGATCCTGTTAAAATTCTCCTGCACCTGGATATACAATATCCCGTTTCGTGAGTATCCCCATATATTGTCTTTCGCCACTTCCTTCCGGATGCCCATATTATCATAAAAATAGACCTTCCCGGCTTCAAGAAGCTTCTTGAAAAACTCCCTGTCGTTATAATCAGTAGAGGTAAGAAGCTTCGCTTTCGGAATAGGATTATTAGTCTTAACCTGTTCAAAATCAAGGTAAATGCCATCCTTGAACCTGAAATCAGGAGTGAACTTTACCATGTTCTCCTGTTCCTGCCCGGTAACTGGGAAAAGGGAACAGGCAAACAGAATAACAGGGAATAAAGTAAATGTCCTGAAAGTCTTTCCCATAATAATCACAGCTTTACCCTTTACGTTCAAATATCATACCGCAAAGACAAAATTAGCTTTTTCCCTGAAAGGATCTTTATTTCAGAGGGTGTATATTTATTATATATTTTGCGTAATTTTACAAGTCTACTAAAAATAATATGGCAAGGGAATCGACAAACAATACGAAGAATGGGGAGAATCAACTTATCAGTGAGTATTTTGATAAAAACCGCAGGCTGATTGAGACTCTCTCTTACACTGCCATAACCGGGACTATCATTTCTATAATCTTCCTGATGTTCAACCTGCGACTTTTTGCAGGCGTGGTTATGATCATTGCTGCCAGCATCGGATTGTACCTTCTCAGGAAAGTTGTTAAGATGATAACCAATGCCAGGAATACGATAAATGCTGCATCCTCTTCGAGTGAAAAGAAAGACGATGTGATAACCGATTTCTCGCATAAAATCAGGGAACCTTTAAACAATCTGGTAATAATCACTGATATGCTGATAGAGTCGGGACTTGAGAAAAAGCAGAAAGAGCTTCTCGAAACATTTATCGCATCAACGACCAACATGGTCTCAACTGTTAATGAATTGACAATGCAGTCGGCCGGAAGTCTCAGTCTCGAGCCAAGGAAACATATCAGGTTTAATCTTCTGTCTACAATCCAGAATACCATTGAATTATATAACCTCAAGGAAAAGGCCAGCATTGATTTCATCCTTAATAAAAAGGAATTCAGTGACTTTGAATGTCTCGGCGATCCTATAATCCTGAAACAGATCTTCCTTGATATCTTCAATACCATTGAGAACCATGATTCTGAAAGACCTACAAAAGTTACAATCAACCTTAAAAAAGAAAAGGAGACAGCAAACGAAACTCATGTAGGTTTAAGAATCCAGACCGATAAGAATATTATCCTGATTGACGAAAAAAAAGCTGCTGAACACAGTCTTGCAGCAAGGCTGATATCATTTAAAAGAGGCTCCTTCACGCAGGAATTCGGCAAGAGTTACACCGTTCTCAACATGAGCCTTCCTTTTACCAATATTATCCGTGAACCAAAACAACAAATTGCGTCTCCTAAAATTGAGGAGCTCATTCAGAAGGAAAAGGTCCATAAGGAGTTGAAGGACATTAATATATTACTTGTTGAAGACAACCTTATAAACCAGAAGATCACACATCTGACGCTTAAGCCTCTTGTACACAGTATTGACACTGCCTCAAACGGAAAGGAGGCTCTTGATAAATTCGGAACGACCGGCTACGATCTTATTCTGATGGATATCCAGATGCCGGTGATGAGCGGACTTGTTGCAGCAGAAAAAATCAGAGCGCTGGAATCAAGCACCAGCACACATGTCCCGATTATAGCAATAACTGCGAATGCAATGCTCGGTGACAAGGAGAAATGCATATCAGCCGGCATTGATGACTATATCAGCAAGCCGTTCCAACCATCAGCATTGATTGACAAGATCAAGAAGTTTATTTAGATACTCCGCCTGAAAGCGGCTTGAATCCGATGACCATAATGTCATCTATCTGAGGATTCCCTGACATCCATGTCTTTATGTTATCATCAAGAATGGATTTCTGATCATTCACGGGAAAACGGTGTATTGTGTTAAGCAGGTACCTGAACCTGCGGTACATGAACTTCTTATTTTCTGTACCTCCGAATTGATCAGCATAACCATCAGAGAATATATAGAGTATGTCGTGATCCCTGAGTTCAATCTCATGATTGGTATAGGAAATACCGGCCGGATTCATCCCGATAATCAGCTTGTCGCCCTTTATTTCTATCAGTGCATTATCACGTATCAGATAAAGGGGGAAAAAGGCTCCAGCATAGTGAGCTTTCCTGTTTTTCCTGTCTATCAGACAGAGCCCTATGTCCATGCCGTCCCTGATAATCGTCCCTATATTCTTCTCCCTGCTGAATGTCCTTTCAAGGCCTTTGTTCAGGACAGCCAGTATCTCTGATGGTATTTCGTTCTTATCCTCAATGATAGTCTTCTTGATGATCTCAAGACCTATCATTGACATTAGTGCTCCCGGAACTCCATGACCTGTGCAATCCGCACCGACAATAAAGATCTTATCCTCCATCTCCTCAATCCAGTAAAAATCACCGCTGACTATATCCTTAGGCTTAAAAAAGATAAATGATTCTCTGAAATACTTCCTGAAGTATTCTTCTGACGGTAATAAAGCCTCCTGTATCCTCTGTGCATATATCAGGCTGTCAATCAGATTCTTGTCTTTTAACTCAAGATCTGATTTTTGTTTTTCAATTTGTTCAAGGATCTTCTCTTTTTCTTTAAGCAGCTTCCTGGTTTTAA
>CAYWEQ010000120.1:0-5638 GCA_964457185.1 uncultured Rikenellaceae bacterium | reverse complement strand
TTATACCTTTTTCTTACCTTTGACAATTCTAATTTTCAGATATGTCAGTATTATATAATATAGGTATATACATCATACTCGGACTGGCACATTTAATATCCCCCTTTAACAAAAAGGTAAAAATATGGATAAACGGAAACAGGAACTGGTTTGAAGTATTAAGAAAAAAAATCAGTTCTGAAGAAAGATATGTCTGGATGCACTGTGCCTCTCTTGGAGAATTTGAACAGGGGAGACCGGTAATTGAAGCTATTAAAAAGGAAAAGCCGCATGTTAAAATAGTTCTTACATTTTTCTCGCCGTCCGGCTATGAAATAAGGAAAAACTATCAGATGGCCGATATCATCTGCTATCTGCCACCCGACACTCCGAAAAATGCAGATAAGTTCATAAGTATAGTTGATCCTGCAGTTGTAATTTTCGTGAAATATGAATTCTGGTACAATTACCTTGCGATCCTTGGCAAGAAAAAAATTCCATTATATCTCATCTCAGGTATCTTCAACATGGATCAGCATTTTTTCAAATGGTATGGGTCTTTTTTCCGCCTGATGCTTAGAAATTTCACCTGGTTTTTTGTACAGGATAAGCACTCTCTTGAGCTTCTTGGCAAAATAGGGCTTGAAAATGTCACTGTTGCGGGAGATACCAGG
Organism: uncultured Rikenellaceae bacterium; assembly: GCA_964457185.1. Classification (GTDB taxonomy): domain Bacteria; phylum Bacteroidota; class Bacteroidia; order Bacteroidales; family VadinHA17; genus LD21. The sequence continues at coordinate 4,985 of CAYWEQ010000120.1, read as the reverse complement.
TTTGACAGGGTTATGCAGATTGCAGGCACGGCCAGGGAGATTCCTGAGCTGGACCGGTTCAGGGGAAAGGAAAAGATATTCCTGGCCGGCAGCTGCTGGAAGCAGGATGAGGAGATAATTGCAGAATACATCAACAAATTCCCTGACATGATGAAATGGATTTTTGCACCGCACGAAATTGAAATTGAAAATATAGAAAGACTGGAAAAGCTTCTCAAAGTAAAATATGTCAGGTTCTCACAGTTAACTGTTGCCCCGGCTGATGCAAGAGTGCTGATCATTGATAACATCGGCATGCTCTCATCAGCTTACAGGTATTCTCATATATCAGCAGTTGGAGGAGGATTCGGCAAAGGGATACATAATATTCTTGAACCTGCATGCTGGGGGATACCTGTTCTTTTCGGCCCTAACCATAAAAAATTTCGTGAAGCCGTTGAACTGACAGAACTTAATGGAGCCTGTTCATTCAGGGACTATGAAAGTTTTAAGAAGATTATTGACAGATGGCTTACGGATGAAGAAGCATACAAAAAAGCTGCTGAGGCTGCAGGAAAATATGTGAGGGAAAACACCGGAGCCACCGGTAAAATCATGCAGGGAATCGTATGAAAAGATACTAACAGATTATGCTCATAATTTGTTAAAAACTAATCTTTTTCAAATTACCGGCGATCATTCAAAGAGATGTAAATTGATGCTCCGGATTTTTCTTGGTATCAATTCCGGATTTATCAAACAATCAATTTATTACGGTAAGAAACTATAATTATTATTAATCCTTAATACTAATTCTATGATGAAACAATTAAAACGAACATTTGCGATGTTGTTATTTATGACTGTCTCTGTAATGATATTCGGGCAGGGAGTAACGACATCATCGTTAGGCGGTAATATCACTGACAATAACGGTGTGGCACTGGCAGGTGCAAGTATTGTTGCTACACATGTTCCTTCCGGAACCCAGTATGCAACTGTTGCTGATGCAGCGGGTAATTACAGGATCACGAATATGCGTATTGGAGGTCCATATACTGTAAATGTATCCTTTATTGGATATTCTACTGTAAGTTATACAGAAGTAACCCTTAAGCTTGGTGAAACTTACGTGCAGAATGGAAAGCTGACTGAATCCACAACTGCCCTTAATGAAGTGGTTGTTACTGCCGGACTTAGAAATTCAATCCTTAGTTCTGAGCGTGCAGGAACACAAACCAATGTCAGCGAGCGTCAAATAGTTAGCTTACCTTCGATTTCCAGGAGTGTTCTTGATTTTACAAAATACACTCCCCAGGCTCAGGGGAACTCATTCGGAGGAAGAGACGGACGGTTCAATACAATAACTATTGACGGAGCTGCTTTTAATAACAATTTCGGACTTAGCAGTAATCCTCTTCCCGGAGGTGAGGCTCAGCCAATTGCCCTTGATGCTATAGAAGAAGTAGCTGTTAACGTTGCCCCATATGATGTTAGGATGTCTCAGTTTACCGGCGCAAGTATCAATGCTGTAACCCGGAGTGGGGATAATACTTTCAAGGCATCGGTTTATACCTATATACGTCCAAAATCGTTTACCGGGAATACTGTGGATGGTAATGAGGTGGCCGGAGCAAATACAAGAAGCCAGAATACTTATGGAGCCCGGGTTGGTGGTCCGATCATCAAGGATAAACTCTTTTTCTTCCTGAGTGGCGAATATGAGAAAGTGTCAGTTCCCGGCGTAGACTGGAAGCCAAGTACTACCGGTACTGCTGTACCTGACCAGATGATCTCGCGTACCACGGAAGCCGACCTTCAGCGTGTAAAGGATTTTCTTATTTCAACGTATGGTTATGATCCTGGTAAGTACAAAGACTTTGATCCGTTTAAAAATCGAAACCATAAAATTCTTGCCAGAATAGACTGGAATATCTCTAAGGATCACAAGTTTACTTTGAGATATAACGATGTTGTCGGAACATCTGACCAGCAAACCAATGCTAATAGCGGCCCTCCCAACAATTTACGTAACTCAGGCCGAATCAGCAGCCAGTCTATCGCATTTTCCAAGGCATTCTACGGATTTAAAAATACGGTACGTTCAATCACCGGTGAGTTGAACAGTACTTTTGCATCCAATATATCAAATAAACTTCTTGCAAGTTATACATATATACAGGATACGCGTACTAGTCCTTCAGACCCTTTCCCGTTTGTTGATATATGGGAAGGGGGCGACCAGTACATGTCATTTGGTTATGAGCTCTTTACCTATCATAATAATGTTGTAAATAAAACATTTAGCTTTACCGATAACTTAACATGGAATCTCACCGGCCACACTCTTACTGGTGGTATATCATTTGATCGTCTGTTCTTCCTGAACTCATATATACGTGAAGGAACATCATATTATCGTTATTCATCAGTCGACAATTTCATCAACGGTGCAGATCCGATGGGTTTTGGTGTTACCTATGGTTATAATGGGAACGACGCTCCTGGTTCACAGGTTACCTTCGGACTCGGCGCAATTTATGCACAGGATGAATGGAAGGTTATTCCAAACCTGAAACTTACTTATGGATTACGAATTGAAAGAACTTTCTATTTTGATAAAATGTCAGATAATCCCTCAATTTCTGCTCTGACATTTGCTGACGGACAGAAAATTGATGTCAGCACCTGGCCCGATCCTGCATTTACATTCTCTCCGCGTTTCGGATTTAACTGGGATGTAAAAGGGGACCGTTCATTGCAGGTTCGCGGAGGATCAGGACTCTTTACCGGCTTATTGCCATTTGTATGGTTTACAAACCAGCCGCAGGGTTCAGGTTTGATCCAGGTTCCGGAAATTGGCTGGGGCCCAACCGGCCCAACCAGTCCTAATCTTGTCGGACTTGAATTCCATCCTGATTTCAAGGAGTTCATAGCAAGCAATCCCACACTTTTCCCTCAGAGCCCAAGCACTCTGCCCAGCGGATCGTCTCTTGCCCAAGTTGATAAAGACTTCAAGTTGCCCCAGGTTTGGCGTTCAAACATAGGTGTTGATGTGGAATTACCATGGAGCATGATATTTACAGGTGAAGTAATGTTCTCAAAAGATATTAATGCTATTTGCCAGGTTAATATTAATGAAGCTGCTCCTGCAGGAAATGTGACAGGCCCGGATACCCGTCCTTACTGGACTACAAATAAAGTTGTCAGCACAGTAAGCAACGCAATGGTACTTTGGAATACAAACGAAGGTTACCAGTATTCATTTACGGCCCAGTTAACTAAAAATGTCACCAAAGGTCTCTATGGAATGTTTGCCTATACTTATACTATGGCTAAAGACATCACTTCCAATCCCGGTTCGTCAGCTTATTCAGCCTATTCCTCAAATACTGCTGTTGGAAGTCTGAACAGCCCGGAACTTAGTTATTCCAACTTTGCCACACCGCATAAGCTTATAGGCAATCTTTCTTACAGGATTGAATACGGGAAAATGTTTGCTACAACAGTCTCTTTGGTTTACCAGGGTTATCAGCAGGGGAGATGGTCATATACATATTCTAATGACCTGAATGGTGATGGTATGTCTTCTGATCTTATGTATATTCCTGCAAGTGCCGGTGAGATTAATTTTGCTGATTACAGCGGTATGACAGCTGCTGAAGAGCAGGCTGCATTCTGGAAATATGTTGAAGATAATGATTACCTGAGCAAACACAAAGGAGAGTATGCAGAACGTTTCGGAGATATTCGGCCATGGCTTCACAGATTTGATGCTAAATTGGTTCAGGACATATTTACCACATTCGGTACTGAACGGAAATATACACTGCAGTTAAGCTTTGATTTCCTTAATGTCGGCAATTTCCTGAATGACAAGTGGGGAACATATACATACAATCCGCTTGCCAGCTATGACAACGTCCGTCCTCTCACATATGTAACAAGAGGCACTTCCACTGTAGAACCTGTTTACAGGCTGAATGCAACCTCTATTGCAGATTTTGAATCCAAAACAACACTCTCAAAGAGTATCAGTACTTCAAGTACATGGGGATGCCTTTTTGGGATCAGACTTATTTTCTAATGAGTTAATTTTTTATTTCATCTTTAAGGGTGTCTTTTCTGGGCACCCTTTTTTATTTTAAAGGAATTCATCAAGTATATCTTTTTATAAACCACATTAAACAACAGATTATTAATCACTTTACTTTCCCAGCTTAGACAGAATTATATCGGGATTTCTTAATTCATTGAAAACCAGCAAAAAACAGATAGTTAATAACTATACTGCCAAATGTTAATAAACTTAAAAATTTTGTCTTGCATTGAGATCAGGGCTTGTCTAATTTAGCAACTACCCGCTAAAAAAATCAGTGGTCGTTTAATCCCATTATTATCAGGGAATAACAGAATATTGTGTCAAACATGGAAGAACTTTTTGTCCAGGAATCAGCTATTGCATCTGAGAAACCAAAAGATGAACAACAAACAACTAGGGTTCAGAGGGACGCTGAGAAGAAGGAAACAATAAAACCGTCGAAACAGGAAAACAAGAAAGTTGTTTATTCTCACGATGAAGCTGTGGAGGCAAGCATTGAGTATTTCAGGGGTGATGAACTTGCAGCAAGGGTCTGGACAAATAAATATGCCTTAAAGGATTCCTTCGGGAACCTGTATGAAAAAACTCCTGATGACATGCACCGGAGGCTCGCACGCGAGATACACAGAATAGAACTGAAATATAAAAATCCTCTCCCGGAAGATCTCCTGTACAGTGTTCTTAAAGATTTTAAATATATTGTACCACAGGGCGGACCAATGACGGGGATAGGAAATGATTACCAGATCGCATCCCTTTCAAATTGCTTCGTTATCGGAAATGACGGATCATCCGATTCCTATGGCGGCATCATGAAAATTGACCAGGAACAGGTCCAGCTGATGAAAAGACGCGGCGGTGTCGGACACGATCTGTCGCATATCCGGCCACAGGGAACGCCGGT
>CAYWEQ010000119.1:4002-5752 GCA_964457185.1 uncultured Rikenellaceae bacterium | reverse complement strand
GCCTTTGGATGTGGCAACCCAGAGTACATCATCCTCAGCATCTACGCCGATCGTGAAATTATGCGCAATGGAAGGGGAGAGGGGTATTTCCTTAACCAGGGTATTACCGTTTTTTACAATTGCCATTCCGTCAGCATTGTTGTCATTTTTCATGTAGGTAACCCATGTTTTCCCGTTAAAACTGCTAAGTCCGTTATCGCTGCATACAAATACAACCGGGCCCTCAGCCCTGAGAAAGTTAATGAAGTTGCTTGCCAGACCGCTGTCGTGGTTAAAATAACCTTTCCAGTTTTTCCCATCGTACCGGCTCATTCCAAAATAGGTGGAGACCCACAGTATGCTGTCGGCATACGATGTTGCAGTTGTAATATCATGAATAATCCCGTCATCAGGCTGAAGGTCAATTTCCATAAAGCCATCCGGATCGATATAATCCCTGAAATGTTTTGTCAGGGTATTGTATTCAATCACTCCGCCGCCCCAGGCAGCTATCCAAACCTTTCCGTCACCGGCTGAAATGGCATATGTCCATGGCTCATGCATGGGTGCGTTCATTTCGGTGAAAATTTCCCACTCCCTGGTGAAGGTGTCATAATGGCCGGCACCGCCGCCTGTTGCCACCCATACATCCTTGCCATAGCAGAAAACATTGTAAACCAAATCGTTCGGCATGCCGCTGTTGAACTGGTTAAAGGTCTCAAACTTCCCTCCTGACCACCGGTTTAGCCCGCCGAAGGTCCCCAGCCATACATCACCTGTTACAGCGCTCACGTCAATTGAAACAACTCCGTTGTGAGCCAAACCGTCTTTTGTTGTATATGTACGCCATTTTCCGTTTTCATAAACAGCCAGGCCATCGTGAGTTCCGGCCAGGACGCGATCACCGTCGATACGCACTGTATATACTTTGTCAGAAGGCAGGCCGTCTTTTTCAGTAAAGGTCTTCCAGTTTCCATATACCGGCATCTGTTCAGCCCCTCTGGCAAGTTCTGGTCCCCTGGCAAGTTTTTCAATCGATTCCAGAGTTGTGAAATCCGGAGTGCCAGTTACTGCAATGATTATCTCCTGATCATCTCCAGATTCTTTATTCCTGCCAAGGAGGAGGATAATCAGTACCGTGACGATTATTATAATCAGGGAAAATATTACCGGTTTATTACCGAAAAACTTTCTCATACGTTTCATATTAGTTATTAAAAGCATGTGTCTGGAGCTTCTTTCTATTCTCCTGGTAATATTGTGGTCCGCTTAAAGACTTCAGGTACTCTATAAGTTCGTTAAGCTGGATCTTTGTCAGATCGTTTGCCACACCATGCTGATCGTGAGGATTGAACTTTGTCCATATCTCCTCAAGAGACATGGCAAGCCCATGATGAAGATATGGTGGTGAGGCATAAATGTTATTAAGATGCGGAGTATCAAATAACATTGAATCATCGCTTACCAGAAGAGTTCCGACGTCCGCCAGCTTGAGATTAGTATAATATGGAGCAGGATGGCAGGTTATACAACGGTTTGCTTCAGGGATCTCATTTCCTCTGTTATCATGTGTACGCTCAAATATTGCTTTGCCTCTCAGCTGTACTTCATTGAGTTCACCGGTGGCATTATATAGCAGGTTCGGAGGGTAGGGTATGTCTGTCAGGATATAAGCGACTAATGCATCAAGTTCCTTGTAACTGAAAGGTTCTGTCCTGGTAAGCACTGTGGAGAATCGCATTCCGTCCTGTTTATATACTGTCTGGTTCTT
>CAYWEQ010000119.1:2811-3902 GCA_964457185.1 uncultured Rikenellaceae bacterium | reverse complement strand
CCGGACTCGGCTATCAGCGCCCTTACAGCGTCAATATCAATTACCGAAATAAGATCAACACCGGCACAGGATATAAATGCTTTCTTTCCGTCAGGGGTGATAGCTATATCAAACGGATCGGCGAAGTATTGATTTGGCTCATCAATTAACAGCTGGATAATCCTTCCATCCGGGCCCTGTTCTATGATTCCAAAACCATTTGTCATCATGAAACCTTTTTCTACCTGTATTGAGGGGACAAGATTTTTTGGTCTTATGAGGGGGGTTATTGCCAGGTCACCATCGGGCGTGAAGGCTATATTTTCCATCATATATGCTGATACCATATCCTTGCGTTCAGAAATCCTGCGGCTTTTGTCGTCAACTACTGAAAGTTCGCAGGTCACAGGATTTCCGTATGGAGCGAGTAGTGCCCGACGGCTTGTTATAAATAATTTACTTTTATCGGGAGACATTTGAATGCCGGTCGGATTATTTCCTGCAGCCAGTCTTTTTATTTCGGATCCCGACCGGAGATCTATGACGGATATATCGGACGAATATGAATTGACTACATACAGACATTTCTCATCTGAGCTGAGCGCAAGTCCTGCCGGACCGCTGCCTGTTTTAAGTATATTTATTACATTTATTTTCTCCAGGTCGATAACTGATACATTATCAGACCATTGGTTGCTGACATAGGCTTTATTTTCACCATTATCCAGCACTATGCTGTGAGGGCGGTTACCGACAATGATCTTTTCTGAGACATTTCCTTTTTCAGTGTCAATAATCAGCAGCGCATTTCCTTCCTCAGCTACAACATAAAGTTTTTTGCCATCACCGGAAACAGCCAGATTGAAAGGTGAATAGTAATCTGCATTTATAAGCTTTGCAATAAAGCCCTCTTTTTGAGTATATAAATGGCATGAAAAGCAGTTCAGCGGATGATCATTTGTAGCTGTTATATAATTAACATGTGCTCTTGACCACCTGTGTGCAGGAGAGTAAAGAAAAAGTCCGGCAAGAACCAGAACCGCAACAGGGGTTAATTTTAAAATAATCTTTTTCATGTTTATTCCAGTTCCACAATTTTTTCCCTGACCTCC
>CAYWEQ010000119.1:0-2711 GCA_964457185.1 uncultured Rikenellaceae bacterium | reverse complement strand
GCGGATTGTCGTAAACACTTTTGCCTGCTTCCTTTGATTCAGGATCAAATTCATAAAGGGCAAAATGATCTGAATCCGGTTTCCTGCATGATACCAGGAGTCTGCCGGATTTAAGGGGCAAAACCGAATTGAAATGACTTCCGGTCCCGGAAGTAAGGTTATTCCTGGAGTGCAAAGGCCGGTTATATGCTATGGAAATCACATCTCCCCCCGATGGATTGTTCTCTTCTGTCTCAATTAAAAATATTCTTCCGTCCTCTGTCTCTCTCCCCCGGCTCATTAACATGCTCCCTTCCGCACCTTTATAGAACATATCTGCCTTTGTTCCGTCAGGACGTAATACCATCAGCATGGGATTTCCCTCATAAGGCAATAATTGCCTGCTGATTGCCAGCAGACGGCCGTCTTTTAAAACTGAAGCGGCAAATCCGGCAGATGGACCAAAAGTGATTTGCTGAAGGGCAGAACCATCAAGGCTGCAGGTATAGAGACAATATGCTTTTTTAACAGTATCATTTTCAATAAGCCTGGTAAAGACCATTCGGTTACCGGGCAAATACGCCGGATCAGCACAGTTATCTTTGAAGGATGTAATCTTCCTGGCATCCCGGTTGTCCAGTTCCATCTCCCATATCTGCCATGTATCGCCTTTCTTCTGCTGGGCAGCAAAAAGCATATATTCACCGTCGTATGAGATTTCAGGATAGCACGCGGAATAAAAATCCCCGGTCAGGACTTTCAATGACCCTGGTTTTTCAGGATTTATAGTTATGATCCGTGCTTCCGGTACAAAACGCCATGACTCACCTGTAATGAAATTCAAATTCTGAATATCTCCTGTTACCTCCGTAATGAGCAGCATTTCTTCCGGAGACTTGTTTTTACACGATATCAATGATATGCATAAAAAGCATATTATCAGTATTTTTAAAATGTCAGTCTTTCTGATGATCACAAAAATTCTTTTTACGGTTCTTTTATTTCAATAATCTGGTTGGCTTTGATATTCTCAAGGACCTGCACTTTACCTGACGGCCAGTTAATTTCTATCCTGTCGACAACTTCATTTTTTTCAAGGCCGAAGTGTATCCTTGGATCATTCTGTGACAGGTAACCGGTTGTGGTTTTTTTCTGTGCTATCTGTACCCTGCCGCCCGAGCTTATTTTTATTCTTGCCCCGATGCCGTCCCTGTTACTGGAGGTGCCTTCAAGATCAAGCATCAGCCAGTTATTCTGATTCCCCTTATTGTTGCGCAGGAAACGGCAATGATCATTCAGGTTGACAATAAGCACGTCCATGTCTCCGTCGTTGTCATAATCCCCAAGGCATGTTCCACGGCCGACATATTCCCTGCTGAAGTATTCACCCCTTTGAAGAGATACATCAATGAATTTTTCACCATCCACGTTCTCCAGAAGCTGATCCTCATGTCCATACAGATGTTTCAGGGCACCGTTAGTTTTAAAAATATCCACGTCCCCGTCATTGTCATAATCGACGAAGGAAGATGACCATCCCACAAACTGTGCGCATGCTGTTGCAAGCCCCGATGCATATGATTTGTCAGTGTAAGTGCCGTTACCATTGTTTTTATAAAGTGAGCAATAGGTATCATCGGAAACAAACATATCGAGGAGTCCGTCATTATTGAAATCAGCAAAATCGACCGACATACTGACTGTTGCTTCTCCTGCCTGGCTGAAAGCGGTTCCTGTCATGGTTCCCCTGTCGGTGAATTTTTTCCCGCCCTCATTGTGGAACAGATAATTCAGTGTGTGATCATTAGCCACATAAATATCCATAAATCCATCCTCATCATAATCGGCAGCGCCGACGCCCATCGCTCTTCCGTCAACGTCTGCTATCCCCATGCTTTCTGTAACATCCTCAAAGGTTCCGTCACCTTTGTTATGATAAAGAACATCCTTCTGGCTGTCGTAGGCCATCGGGCCCGGAAAACCGTCGGGTGCATAATAATATTTATATTCAGGATCAAAATTCAGGTAATTACCGACGTAAAGGTCAAGGAACCCGTCATTATCATAGTCGAGCCATACTGCTCCCACGCTGAATTCCTGTCCGCCGTCCACCCCGGCGCGTTTTGAGATGTCAGTGAATGTACCGTTGCCATCATTCCTCAACAGGACATTCTGTCCATAGTTGCTTACAAAAATATCAGGGTAACCGTCATTATTGAAATCACCTACTGTGATGCCCATGCTGTACCATGGGCCGCCGACGTCTGCTTTTTTTGTGACATCCTCAAAAGTGCCGTCCCGACGGTTCCGGTAGAGATGGTTTCCTGGCATCTGCTCCGGCTGACTGCCCTCGCTGAGGCCTTCAATCCATGTGCCGCTGGTTATGTACAGATCGAGATAACCGTCCCGGTCATAATCAAGGAATGCAGCGCCGCCGCCGCTTGATTCAACAATATTATTCAGTTCACTGTCGCCTATGGAATGAATGAAATCGAGTCCTATATCAAGTCCGATCTCCTGATAGAAATCATCATTTGAGGTGGGGACTTTCATGTCAGCCTGTTTCTTTTCAGACTTACAGCCGCAGACAATCAGCAGAGAAATGAATATATAAAGTAAATACCTGAGTTTATCAGAATGTGATATCCGATAATAATTTACAACCAGATTGTTTTTCATAGGAGGAGGTTATCAGCAGATAGTTCAATTAATTTTTTTCTCTTATTCTAACT
>CAYWEQ010000118.1:0-5847 GCA_964457185.1 uncultured Rikenellaceae bacterium | reverse complement strand
GATGCATTATGGTGGTGCCTGACCTGTTTCAGGCGCACTTATTTGTTTTCATTAATCCGGATTTATGCTAATTTTATAAACTAAAAATCATTTTATTATGAAAAGCAAAATTCATTTTCTTTCACTTATACTTATCATTGTAACTATTTGCCTTACATGTAAAAAAGATGATGACTGGTATCACATCACTGCTTACGAAGAGCAACTTCACAAGTGTGTAAATGAATTCCGTAAATCAAAGGGTAAGAATGAACTTGTTCTTCAGTTTGTTATGGTTGTTGAGGCACAGGGGCACAGTAAAGACTGGAAAAACAGCGGTGATCCGGTAGCAGGACTCCAGGAACGTTTCGATGAAGTTATTGAAAAGATTGGTGGAACTAATTACGGTGTGATTACTTCTCTTGTCTATAATCTTCCTCCAGATAGTGTTGTAAACCGCTGGATTGCCGATTCAAGCGCACGGGATATCCTGCTTGATGTCTATACCCAGTCAGGCCCGGGAATTGCAGAAGGAGATAATAATGCTCGATATATAACACATATGTTCCTGAATATACCCTAAAAAAGATCTACTAAAATACTCTTATTACTTTTTACATAACATTTAATAATTACTTATATGAACATTAGAATTGAAAAAGACACAATGGGGCCCGTTGAGGTTCCTGGTGACAAGTATTGGGGTGCTCAAACCCAAAGGTCAGTGAATAATTTTAAAATTGGTGATCAGTTGATGCCAATGGAAATCATTTACGCTTTCGCTTATCTTAAGAAGGCAGCTGCCCTGGTCAATCTTGATCTTGGTGTTTTACCGGAAGAAAAAACCCGCCTGATTGCACAGGTTTGTGATGAAATCCTGGAAGGTAAGCTTGACGATCAGTTTCCGCTGGTGGTCTGGCAAACCGGTTCAGGGACACAATCCAACATGAATCTGAATGAAGTGATAGCTAACAGGGCTCATGTCATCAAAGGCAACAAGCTGGGCGAAGGGCAGAAATTCATTCATCCGAACGATGACGTGAACAAATCTCAGTCATCCAATGATACCTTTCCTACGGCAATGCACATTGCAGCTTACAAGAGAATTATTGAAACCACCATTCCGGGAGTAAAAAAGCTGCGTGATACCCTTGCACGGAAATCAAAAGAATTCATGCAGATCGTAAAAATCGGCCGCACTCACTGGATGGATGCCACACCTCTGACGCTGGGACAGGAATTTTCCGGCTACGTTTCCCAGCTGGATCATGGCCTGAAGGCTCTCAGAAATACTCTCCCCCATCTTGCCGAGATAGCACTGGGAGGAACAGCAGTTGGTACCGGCATCAATGCTCCAAAAGGTTATTCAGAACGGGTTGCTGCAAAGATCGCTGAGTTGACCGGATTGCCTTTTATCACTGCCCCGAACAAATATGAATCCCTTGGATCCCACGACGCCATAGTAGAAGTCTCGGGTGCACTTAAACGTCTTGCGGTAAGCCTTATGAAAATGATAAACGATATCCGTGTGCTATCTTCCGGTCCCCGAAGCGGGATTGGCGAAATCATACTTCCTTCCAATGAACCCGGATCATCCATAATGCCCGGAAAAGTTAATCCAACTCAGACTGAAGCCCTGACTATGGTGTGTGCCCAGGTGATCGGAAATGATTTAGCCATCACCACAGGCGGAATGCATGGGCATTTTGAACTGAACGTGTTCAAACCAGTCATGATCGTTAATCTCCTTCATTCATCACGTTTGCTCGGAGAAGCTTGTGTCTCCTTTAATGATAACTGCGCAGAAGGAATTGAACCTAACCTGGAGACTATTAAAAAACATGTCGAAAATTCACTGATGCTGGTCACTGCTCTGAATCCTCATATCGGTTATGAAAAATCCGCAGAAATTGCAAAAAAAGCTTTTTCTGAAAACACTACTTTGAGAGAAGCAGCTCTATCCCTGGGATATGTTACGGATGCAGATTTTACAAAATGGGTTGATCCGAAGAAGATGGTTGGAGAAATCTAGGGAACGGTTAAAGGATCGCAGGGATACAGGGTCACAATGGTATTTCAAGGTCGCATTAGTAACAATGGTTGCAATGGACTCAGGATCTCAAGGTCGCATCAGTATCAATGGTCCCAAGGTAGTATTAGATAGAAATCCTTAATACTACGAAGTTATATTGTTAGCAGATAATGAAATCTGAAGAACAAAGAGAGAAGCTTTTCGGGGAATTTCCGCCTGTTTCTACAAGTCAGTGGGAAGATAAAATCCGCGAAGACCTTAAAGGAGCAGACTATGATAAAAATCTGGTCTGGCACACCTTAGATGGGATTATGGTGCGGCCATACTACCGAAGGGAAGATCTGTCTGGACTTCCCTTTATCGACAGTAATCCGGGAGAATATCCATATGTTCGTGGAAACAGAACCAGGAATAATGATTGGGATATTAGTCAGGATATTTACGTTAATTCTTTTAAAGAAGCCAATCTTAAAGCTCTTTCCTTGCTCGAAAAAGGAGTGAGCTCCCCCAGATTTATACTGACTGAAAAACTACCCGGAGATATAAATCAACTTGAAAAATTACTGGCGAATATTGATATTCAAAGTGTTCCAATTCAATTCAGTCTTCCTGTCAACGATCATACACTTTTAAGTCTGTTATATGAGTTAGCCCGAAAAAAAGGATTTGATCCAGCTGGAATTAAAGGCTCTGTAGATCTTGATCCTTTTGGACATTTATTCCAGACAGGAAATTTCTACAAGGATAAGGAAAAGGATCTGTCTTCATTAAAAAGTGCCCTGAATTTTGCAATCACCCATCTACCATCTTTCAGAGTAATAGCAGTGACACCGGTGATTTTTCATCAGGCCGGGGCAACAATTAGCCAGGAGCTGGGATTTGCTCTGGCAACTGGCGCGGAATACATAGCTGAACTGACAGATCCTGGATTAAATCCCAGTGATATTGCTTCCAGGATTTCATTTCATTTTTCAACAGGATCAGAATATTTCCCTGAAATAGCAAAACTCAGGGCGGCAAGATTGCTCTGGTCGGTGATAACAAACGCATTCGCACCCGGACAGAAGGATTCATGTATTATGAGAATTAACTGCTCAACATCGGGGTGGAACCAGACTGTTCTGGATCCTTACAATAACCTGTTAAGGGCAACAACTGAGGCCATGTCTGCCATTCTTGGAGGTGCGGATTCACTTACGGTAATACCATTTGATCATGCAGCCGGAAATCCCGGTGAATTCAGTGACAGGCTTGCCAGGAACATCCAGCTCATCCTCCGGGAGGAGGCATATTTTAACAAGGTTGCAGACCCATCCGCCGGTTCATTTTATATAGAAAACCTGACAAATAAAATATCAGAAAATGCCTGGAAAATATTTATTGACATAGAAAAAGAAGGGGGAATTGTGAATGCATTCAGCAAAGGGATTATCCAGGATATGATTGAAACAACAGCACGGGAGAAACTGGACAGGATTGCGCAGCTAAAGGATAAAATTGTGGGTATTAATTATCATCCGGATCCTGGTGAAAAGATGGGTGGGAAATTAAAAAAGCCCTGCCAGGAGATTACTCCCTCTAAAAAGGTTATTGGAAGACCCCTCCGGAAAGTCAGGGCAGCGTACAAATTTGAAGAGCAAATGTTATATCCCGATCAGTCCGGGGAAATCAAATCGGACTGTTAAACCAGATTTATAAGAATTAAAATTGAGGCCCGATTTTAAAAATATTGATTTCAGAAAGGCCAGGCCAGTTGATAGCCAGCCTGCCGGTAAATTGCCTGTTTCAGACTGGATGACCGCAGAGCAGATCAATGTTAAAAGCCTGTTCACGCGTGATGATCTTGCCGGCATAGAACATCTGGATTATGCAGCTGGTATTCCACCTTTCCTGAGAGGGCCCTACTCCACTATGTACGTCATGCAACCCTGGACTGTCAGGCAATATGCGGGATTTTCCACAGCCGAAGAATCAAATGCTTTTTACAGGAGAAATCTGGCAGCCGGTCAGAAGGGATTATCTGTTGCTTTTGATCTTGCCACGCACCGGGGTTATGATTCCGATCATGAGCGGGTAGTTGGTGATGTTGGTAAGGCCGGGGTTGCTGTTTCTTCCGTAATGGATATGAAAATCCTTTTCGATCAGATACCCCTTGATAAGATGTCGGTTTCCATGACCATGAACGGAGCGGTTCTGCCGATCATGGCATTTTATATAGTCACTGCTCTTGAACAGGGTGCAAACCTGGAGTTGCTGTCGGGGACGATTCAGAATGACATCCTGAAAGAATTTATGGTAAGGAATACTTATATATATCCTCCGGAAGCCTCGATGAAGTTAATTGCCGATATTTTACAGTATACATCGAAGTATATGCCCAGATTTAACTCGATCAGTGTTTCCGGCTATCATATACAGGAAGCGGGAGCGACGGCTGATATTGAACTGGCATATACCCTTGCCGACGGCCTTGAATATCTGAGAACGGGTATTGCAGCAGGACTTGATATTGATACTTTTGCTCCAAGAATATCCTTTTTCTGGGGAATCGGGATGAATCATTTTATGGAAATTGCCAAAATGCGGGCTGCCCGAATGTTATGGGCAAAAATTGTATCGGGCTTCAAACCCAAAAATCCCAAATCACTTGTACTTCGTACTCATTGTCAGACATCGGGCTGGAGCCTGACGGAACAGGATCCTTACAACAATATTGCCAGGACCTGTATCGAGGCTATGGCTGCAGCACTAGGCCATACACAAAGTCTGCATACAAATGCACTGGACGAAGCCATTGCACTGCCTACTGATTTTTCGGCAAGAATAGCCAGGAATACCCAGTTATACCTGCAGGAAGAGACTCAGATTACGCGCTCTATAGATCCATGGGCTGGATCATATTATGTTGAGTACCTTACCCATGAATTGTCTCACAGTGCATGGAAACTGATCCGGGAAATTGAACAGCTAGGTGGAATGGCACGGGCTATTGAAACCGGTCTGCCAAAAATGAGGATTGAAGAAGCTGCTGCACGGAAACAGGCAAGAATCGATACCCGGAAAGATATAATTGTTGGCTTAAATAAATACCGTCCTGATAAAGATGATCCGGTCGATATCCTGGAAGTTGATAATACTGCTGTCAGAGAAGCACAGATAAAAAGGTTGAATAAACTGAAAGCTGAAAGAGATGAAGTAAAAGTCACTGAAATCCTTGATAAACTTACAGAAGCCGCAAGCACCGGAAAACACAACCTGCTTGAACTTTCGGTCGAAGCTGCCAGAAGACGTGCTACCCTCGGAGAGATATCCTTTGCGCTGGAGAAAGTTTTTGGCCGGTATAAAGCCGTTATCCGTTCAATTTCAGGAATATATTCATCAGAATCGACCGGTAATGAAAAATATAAACAGGCCCGGGAACTTGCCACCCGCTTTGCACAGAAAGAAGGCAGGCAGCCAAGGATTATGGTTGCAAAGATGGGACAGGACGGACACGACCGTGGTGCTAAAGTAGTGTCGACAGGTTATGCAGATATCGGATTCGATGTAGATATTGGTCCGCTCTTTCAAACCCCCGCCGAAGCCGCCAGACAGGCTGTCGAAAATGACGTTCACATTCTGGGAATATCAAGTCTTGCAGGAGGTCATAAAACACTAATCCCACAGGTTATTAAGGAACTGAAAGATCTTGGACGTGCTGACATTATGGTCATAGCTGGTGGAGTAATTCCTCCCCAGGACTATGATTACTTATATAAAGCAGGTGTTGTTGGAATATTCGGCCCTGGAACATCAATACCTGATGCGGCAGTAAAAATTCTGGAGATAATGCTGGA
>CAYWEQ010000117.1:0-5989 GCA_964457185.1 uncultured Rikenellaceae bacterium | reverse complement strand
GGTGCAAAGATATAAATTGATTTTTTCCTGACAAGAAAAGAAATAAAAAAATCTGAAATATTCTCTGATATTGAATTCTCAGCAATCCATTATTTATTATTATTCGTTCTATGGTACAGCTGCTTAAAGGTTATTAAGGTCTACCCGTACTATCAGCATCTGTTCGTGATACATATTGCTTTCAAGAAAATGAAGAGACCAGGTAAATTCCATATTTACTCTCCGTGCCCTGAAAAACTTCAAATAAATGTCCGTACGGTTATAGTTCCCTGCCCTGTAGGCAGGATCACCCCAGTAAAGATCAGTGCTATGATCACTATAGAAATACATCAGCCCTTTTCCACTGTACAAAGTGTTGAATAAACCAACACCTTTATACTCAGCTCCGGCTTCAATAAGCATCCCATGCCTTTTTATCCAGCCTGTGTTGTCAGCCCTGGCTCTCTCCAGACCTGTTACCCAGCCTGCATTGAAATCAAGCCTTTCAAAAAATGTCTTTCCTGACAGATCAATCCCCATGGAAGTATGAAACAACAGGTTGTCATGGAGAGCCTCATCTATTAGAGGATCTTTCTTACCTGCAAAATGATACATATAACCGAAATGCCGCAAATAAAAAATACCCTGGCAGTATTTAGCGCTTAAACCAGTAAAAAATGCCTCGTTGACCTGCAGCGCCTGCCTTCCTGTCCAGTCGAGCCAGACATTTACATAACCCTCTTCCCTGCTATATTCAAGAGAGATTCCTTCAACATTGGGTCGATAATAATATACTGAATCCTGGAAAAAGAGACGCGGATATTTCCCTGTCACATAATCTCTCGGGAAAGCTCCCATCAGAAACCTGACAGGCCCTTTTGAATAATTATAGTATGCTACCGGGTAAAAGTTTTCTATTGCAGTCCCGGATCCGAATTCATGCATGAGATTTACACCTGCGCTTATCCTGTGCACCGAATCCCATCTTAATCCGGCTTCCGGTGCCACCATAATACCTGACATGGTCTGAGGCATTTTTACCCCAGATCCTCCGAATTCAATATTATCGAAAAAAGAGAAAACCTTCACCTGCCAGATCTTTTCCTGGGAGAAGCTCTTGCAGGCTATCAGTAATAATGAGACAAGCAGAAGTATCTGTTTTTTCATTTATTAACCGAATTTCCTTATTTTCGCAGTAATATCGATGCGATGTCAAATATAGTCATTATACCAACATTCAAAGAGAGCGAGAATATAGAAGCGCTTGTTAAAGCTATCACATCCCAGAGCATCCCATTCGATATTCTTATCATTGATGATAATTCTCCTGACAATACAGCAGGTATTGTGAAAAGCCTTCAGGGTTCATTCAAAAACCTCCATCTGATAGAAAGACCAGGGAAGCTTGGGCTTGGTACTGCATATATTACAGGTTTCAAATGGGCGCTTGAAAAGGGCTATGATTATATCTATGAGATGGATGCTGATTTTTCACACGATCCTTCTGATCTGGTTAGGCTGTATAAAGCGTGCAGCAACGGAAACGCCGATGTGGCAATAGGCTCACGGTACATCAGCGGTGTGAACGTTGTCAACTGGCCTCTGTCCAGGGTGCTTATGTCATATTTTGCATCCATTTACGTAAGGATGGTTACCGGAATGAAGATTATGGATACAACTGCAGGGTTTAAATGCTATAGACGGGAGGTTATCGAAAATATCAGGCCGTATCACATCAAATCAGTTGGCTACAGTTTCCAGATCGAAATGAAGTTTACCGCATGGAAGCTTGGATACAGGATAGTCGAAGTCCCGATAATTTTCACAGACCGCAGGCTGGGTTCATCCAAAATGACCGGAGGTGTTTTCAATGAAGCCTTGTGGGGTGTACTCAGGATGAAGATAAGAAGCTGGTTTGTGAAATATAAGAGAGAAGGTACAACGGTATAACGGCGCAAAAGATTAGAGGGGGCGAGAAAGGGAGAGGGGGAGTAAAAGAAAAAAGGTAAATTTAAATGTCTGCCACTTTAATAAAAAATGCCACAATTGTCAATGAGGGAAGAGCCTTCAGGGGTGATCTGCTGATTAAGGATGAGATCATTTCAGCAATAGGATCCCCCGGACAAATAAAAGCACCTTCGGAGTCACAGATCATTGATGCATTGGGATTACTTCTGATACCCGGAGTTATTGATGATCAGGTTCATTTCAGGGAACCCGGACTAATCCATAAGGCAGATATTTTCAGCGAAACGAGGGCATCGGTAGCTGGAGGAATAACATCATTCATGGATATGCCTAATACAGTTCCCCAGACTGTAACGATTGAATACCTGAATGAGAAATACAGGCTTGGATCAGAAAACTCACTTATCAATTATTCGTTCTACATAGGAGCCACAAACAATAACCTTGATGAGATATTGAAAGCTGATCCTTCACAGGTGTGCGGCATTAAGCTTTTCATGGGATCATCGACCGGGAACATGCTTGTTGATAATGACAAAGCTTTACGGGAGTTATTCGGGAATGCAAACATGCCAATAACTGCCCATTGCGAAGATGAATCCATGATCAGGAAAAACTCCGGGATATTCAGGCAGGAATATGGCGAGGATGTCCCGGTTAAAATGCACCCGCTGATCCGGAGCCGTGAAGCCTGCTTCCTCTCATCTTCAAAAGCCATATGTCTGGCAAAGGAGTATAACACCCGGCTTCATATCCTTCATCTTTCCACAGCTGATGAAATGAAGCTCTTCGATAATATGCTTTCCCTGGAGGAGAAGAGAATAACCGCTGAGGTTTGTATTCATCATCTCTGGTTTGATGACGCATACTATGATGAGCTGGGAACAAGGATAAAATGGAATCCGGCAATTAAAACAAAATATGACAGGGATTCACTTATTAACGGAGTGAACAATGATCTCATTGATGTCATTGCGACAGATCATGCGCCGCATACTATTGAAGAAAAAGCGAACACTTATTTTAAAGCTCCCTCAGGAGGACCGTTAGTTCAGCATTCACTGCCGGTGATGCTGGAGTTCTGGCACAGGAAGATATTCAGCCTTGAGAAAATTGTTGAGAAGATGTGCCATAACCCGGCGATCCTGTTTAATATCAGGGAAAGAGGCTTTATAAGGGAAGGCTATAAGGCTGACCTCTGTCTTGTAAATCCTGATGACCCGTGGACAGTATCGAAGGAGAATATATTATATAAGTGCGGGTGGTCGCCATTCGAAGGAACGACATTCCGGTCCAAAGTTGTTATGACATTCGTAAATGGTATGCCTGTATATAATAAAGGCATATTCGATGAAAATCATCGTGGACAGAGATTATTGTTCAACCGTTGATTTATAGGCACAAAGGCGCCGTGGCGCAAAGGCAATTAAAATCTCAAAACCCCATTGTGCCTTTGCACCGCTTAGTCATTAAGCCTTTCTTACCACAAACCTCACTGTGCTCCGGGTTCGCTGTTCCAGCAGCACCTCTCTTCCGGTTGTGATCCGTGCAATTGCTTCAGGTGTATAATGCCTGATCGACAGTATCTCCACGTTTTCGTTATAAACAGCTGAGAATTCATCTTTCAGGCTTATCAGCAATGAATCCAGCCGGTCTTTATCATCATCAACGCAAACATCTATGCTGACAGCGCTTGCCTCAACGAGATTCACATTTATGCCGTGATCCATGAAAAGATGAAAGATCCAGCTGAGATTGTCACCCATTACAAAAGAAAAATCCCTGGGGAGAAACGAGATAAGTATCTGATTCTCCTTACGGATGAAGACAGGCACTGTTTTTCTCAGAATTGGATTTGCTGTAACCAGGGTGCCATCCTCATCAGGAGTAAGAAACGATTTTACATAAAGAGGAATATTTTTATTGTGAAGTGGTTTGATTGTTTTGGGATGAATGACTTTTGCGCCGGAGAATGTCATTTCAACAGCTTCGCGGTATGACATTTCATCAAGCTTCTGAAGATCGTTAAGCCATTTCGGATCAGCATTCAGCAGTCCGGGCACATCTTTCCAGACAGTGACACTCCCGGCATCTAGCATATTTCCGAGTATCGCTGCAGTATAATCTGATCCTTCCCTGCCAAGAGTTGTTGTATAACCTGAAAGAGTACCGCCTATAAAGCCCTGGGTTACAAAAGCCCGCGATTTCTTAAAATCAAAGACTTCTTTTATTCTCAGATTACTTTCATCCCACAGGATATTTGCATCCCTGTATCTTTCGTCAGTAATTAATTGTCCCCGTATATCGATCCACTCTGCCCTGATGTCTGATTTCTTAAGGTATTCCGCTACTATTATTGTTGACCATAGCTCACCGAATGACACAACCTGGTCGTATTCAAAATCATATTCAGATTTTTTTGCCTTCAGCAGATAATCTTTGAGCCTGGCAAACGATTCACCGATATTGTTTTTTACTGAATTTTCCTTAGTGAAGAGTTCATCAACAATGGAAGCGTGATAGCTATGAATATTCTCCAGTTGTTCTTTAAAGGCTTTATCACCTGCAAGCCACAGTTTAAGAACTTTTTCAAGCGCATTGGTTGTTTTGCCGAATGCGGAAACGACTATTACCAGGTTCTCCTTTTCCTTTGAAACGATTTCGGCAAGATTTCTTATTCCGGCAGCATCCTTAACAGATGCACCTCCAAACTTGTAAACCTTCATAATGTTGAATTTGGCGCTAAAAGTAGGATAAAATAGAATGACCCACAAAGGGATACAAGGGGTTTCACAAAGTTTTCATAATTTAGCTATTGATATGAATACCTATAATATAACAACACTAAATGATTTTGTAAACCTGAGACAAAAGGAGTTCCCTTATGCAAAAGGGGAATTGTCGCGTCTTCTTAATCATATAGGGACTGCTGCAAAGATTGTCAACAAGAAAATAAATAAGGCAGGGCTTGTTGACCTTCTGGGTCGGGCAGGTTCTATAAACATCCAGGGGGAAAGTCAGCAGAAGCTTGATGTTTTTGCTGATAAAACTTTCATTAATGCACTTCTGTCAAGTGGCGAATGTTGTGGAGTTGCAACAGAGGAAAATCAGAATGAAATTGTTTTTACTGACAGGTTTGCAAGAAAAGGCAAGTATGTTGTATGTATGGATCCGCTTGATGGTTCATCAAACATCGACTATAATGTTTCAGTTGGTTCGATTTTTTCTATCTACAGGAGGATAACACCGAGGGGTGAAAAGGTGAAAAATGAGGATTTTATTCAGGAAGGCTCAATGCAGGTTGCTGCCGGCTATGTGATATACGGATCTTCCACTATGCTGGTATACACAACTGGCAACGGAGTCAATGGTTTTACACTTGATCCTTCGATTGGTGAATTTTGTCTTTCACATCCCGGTATAAAAACACCTGATGACGGCAGGATTTATTCGATAAATGAAGGATACTATGTTTATTTCCCTTCAGGCATAAAGAAGTACATCAAATATTGCCAGGAGAAAGATGAATCTTCCGGCAGACCATATACTTCAAGATATATAGGATCACTTGTTTCAGATTTTCACAGGAATCTTATTCTAGGTGGTGTCTTCCTTTATCCTCACAATGACAATCTCCCGGAAGGTAAACTGAGACTTGTTTATGAGTGCAATCCAATAGCATTTATTGCAGAACAGGCAGGAGGAGCTGCATCAGACGGGAAGAAGAGGATACTGGATATCATTCCCGGTACCCTGCATCAGCGTTCTCCTTTTTATGCCGGATCAAAAAATATGGTTCGCAGGATTGAGGAGTATCTCGCTGGCAAATGCTGAAATATTATTCATAGCGTAATGCTTCAACGGGATTTCTTGTTGCAGCCCTCCAACTCTGCCAGCAAAACCTACCCCTAAATCCCCCAGGGGGGACTTTTAATCCTGCTAATAACTTCATTTTCAATTCTTTTAACAACATCTTTTATATTGTTCTCAACTTCTGAATTTGTAAATCTGATGACTTTGATAAAGTATCTTTCCATTTCTG
>CAYWEQ010000116.1:4390-6012 GCA_964457185.1 uncultured Rikenellaceae bacterium | reverse complement strand
TGATTTCATCAATGGTTCTGTTTATAAATTGTAAAGGACGAAACGATAAAATTGTGTCAGATACTACCTTGGTTAAGACAGATGAATTGCAGAAAAGGGACATCGAAGAGGAAATTCCCCGAACAAAAGAAAAGGAATTATACCCTAAAATAGCATGTGGCTGTCATACAACAATAATTCTCCGGGAAGACGGTATAGTATGGGCATGGGGAAGGAATAGTTTCGGAGGATTAGGAAACGGTTCGGAAACAGATAGCCCTGCACCTGTGCAGGTATCAGGTCTGACCGATATCAAGGCAATATCGGCTGCATGCGAGTACAATATTGCTCTCAGGTCGGATGGCACAGTCTGGACATGGGGCAGCAACGAATATGGAGGACTTGGAAACGGTACCAAAACAAATAGTAATATCCCCGTACAGGTGCCAGGCCTTACCGGAGTAACAGCCATTGCCGGAGGATCAGATCATACATTGGCTCTTAAAAGCGACAGCACTGTATGGGCATGGGGCAGCAATTCCTTTGGGCAGACAGGAAACGGAACAAAGAACGAGGGACTCTCAAAGAACGACCCGAATAATGATCAGCTTACTCCGGTACAGGTTTCAGGGCTTACCGGGATAAAAGCAATTGCCGCTTCGCGGGGTCACAGCCTGGCACTTAAAGATGACGGAACTGTATGGGCGTGGGGAAGAAATGAGGCCGGGCAGCTGGGTGACGGAACAACAGAGGAACGGCTTACACCTGTGCAGGTGTCAGGTCCGAAAGGTATTGGTTTCCTGACCAATATTATTATGATAGCAGCAGGCGGTTCCTATGTTGGCAACTCTGCTGCCGTCAGATCTGACGGAACATTTTTTCTATGGGGTGATAACGACGATGGACAGCTGGGAGATGCCTCAGGAAAGCCAGGTCTTTTTCCCGGTACACTGCCTGGTCTTAACGGTGTCAGGTCTGTTGCCATAGGCGGACAGTATGTGATCGCCCTCAGGCTGGACGGTACCGTCTGGGGATGGGGATACAGTAACGATGGACAACTGGGAGTCAGCACTGACGAGGAACGCATTTATGCTCCCACGCAGGTGCCAGGACTTACCGGAATAAAGGCAATTTCAGCTGGAAGTGCTCACGCTGCCGCCGTCAGGGAAGACGGCACAGTATGGATATGGGGAGACAGCTACTACGGCCAGCTTGGTGATGGAACTATGGGAAATTTTCTGCCCCGGTAAAACTATGGTAATTGAATCTGATTCTTTAATAAATTTGATTGTTGTCTAATTAAATAATATCATGAAAATCAATAACGACGAAGAAAAAATCGCTGCTGAAGTAAAAATGGAAGGAGCGAAAGATGTTAAAATGAAGATGCTGATCGGTCCCGGAGACGAATCAGAAAATATTTTCATGAGACATTTTATCATTGCTCCGGGCGGCAATACTCCTTTTCATCAGCATAACTACGAACATGTGATCAAAATTGAAAGCGCTAAAGGTATTGCAGTTGATGAATACGGGAATGAGCATGAAGTAAAAAAGGGCCAGAGTCTTTTCGTAAAGCCCAACGAAAAACACCAGTTCAGGAATCCGTTCAGTGAGGATTTTGAATTCACCTGTATCATTCC
>CAYWEQ010000116.1:2602-4290 GCA_964457185.1 uncultured Rikenellaceae bacterium | reverse complement strand
TTTCAGGTTTCACTGCTGTCATCAGGGATACTCTCACCCTCTTCATCGTTAGCATCACCATCGCCGGATTCGGGCAGAATTAATTTTGCTTCAGCCGCTCCCAGGGTTTCCACGTTGCGCAGTCTCCTTTGAATGGCCCTGCTGCGGACTCCCACTACATCATCAAGCTGATTAAGCCCTGTCTGTATATTGCCTGAAGCCTTCTGCAGCAATCCCCCGAAGCTCTCAAACTCTTTCTTCACGGCTCCAAGGATCTTCCAGACCTCACTGCTCCTTTTCTGTATGGCAAGCGTCCTGAAACCCATCTGAAGACTGTTAAGCAGGGCTGCTAGTGTAGTGGGGCCTGTAACAATGACTTTATACTTATTCTGAAGCTCCTCCAGGAGAGATGCCTTCCGCACAACCTCGGCATAAATGCCCTCGAAAGGAAGGAACATAATTCCAAAGTCAGTAGTGTAGGGCGGATTAAGATACTTTTCCCGGATGTCCCTTGCCATATTTCTGACAGTGCCCTCAAGGTTTTTCTGTGCCTCCTCTATTTGTCCCGGATCTCCCGTATCATAAGCTTCAAGCAGGTACTCATATTTATCCTTGGGGAATTTTGCATCGATTGGCAGCCAGACAACAGAGTTGGCATCATCCCGTCCCGGTAATTTGACGGCATACTCTACATTTTCCTTGCTTCTGGGCTTTGTCCTCACATTCTCCGCATATTGTTCCGGAGCAAGGATCTGCTCCAGCATCATACCAAGCTGAACCTCGCCGATGCCTCCGCGTACCTTGACATTACTGAGGACCTTCTTCAGCCCTCCGACATCCTGGGCAAGAGTCTGCATCTCTCCAAGCCCTTTCTGAACACTCTCAAGCTGCTTCCCCACCAGTTCAAACGACTGGCCAAGCCTTTCGTTGAGGGTCTTCTGGAGCTTTTCATCAACCATTACCCTGATGTTCTCGAGCTTTTCTTCGGTGGCCTTGACCATGTTATTCTGCTTATCTTCAAGCTGACCGAACTTTTCTCTCTGCAGATCGTTAAAAGCCTTCACATTATTTTCGAATGTTTCCTGGAAGCTTTTAAAAGTGGTGGTCAGTGTCTGTGTCAGTTCAGTACGGTTTTCCTTCGATATGTTTAAGTTCTCCTCCCGGTTAAGCCTGAAATCCTCTTTGAGTGTTTTCTCAATATTCGCTATGCTTGTCTGCAGCTCTGTGATTTTATTTGTAAGAGTCTGGATATCAGTATTGTTCCGCGGGCGCAGCGTTATTATAAGTATTATGGAGATAATCAGGAGCGCGATAGATGCAATTAAAAGTGCTGTTGTCATTTCAGGGGGTTTTCCGGGTTAAAATTACACAACTTTGTTCAGATAAAGATAATGAACTTTATGGCAACCATTTTTCTTGACTTTAACTTCCGAATGGCATAACTTTGATAAACTATGACCATATATAACTGCCATACTCACATCTTCAGCTCAAAACATGTGCCTGAAAGGTATCTGCCATGCAGACTGGTCAAATTGCTGGCAAGATTAAAGCATCCAGAATGGCTTTTCTGGGTGTTAAATTATATGGATTCTTCCAGTAACTATGACTTCTACGACAGGCGTGCCTGGATTATAAAACAGGCACGTAAAAAAACCCAGAAGGAAATACTGGATAACCTGATTGATTTTTATCCGCCGGATACAAAA
>CAYWEQ010000116.1:0-2502 GCA_964457185.1 uncultured Rikenellaceae bacterium | reverse complement strand
ATCCTGCTGGGAGTAATTGCATGCCTGTTGCTTCTTATTTACTTTCTCACCCTTGGAAGAATGATCCTGTCAGTTTTAAAATGGGATCCGGGATCCGGGAATTATATCCCGGGTGTTAATGCAGTATGGGTTGTTAATCTGCTTGGCGGGCTTGTCGCCGGTGTTGTCATCGGCAACCTGGCGCTGGCTGAAAGGGGTTCAACACCTCTTTCCCAGGTTAAGGTCCTTTCGCAGGATTACGGGAAGAGGCTTATGCAGGCGATAGTCTGGACATATATTATAGCATGGCTGGTAATAGGGTTCGCCTCATTCTATGTAGGAGTGATGAGGCGACCTGATGTTTCAGTCACATTAAATGAGGTTGGTAAATCATGGCTGGGGATCCTTGTAGGAGCAGCCTATGCGTGGTTTGGCATAAAAAAAATATAACCTTGTTTAATTAGGCAATCTTAAAGTCCTGCAGGATTGCAAGACTAACTTTCTCCTTTTGTCTTTTATCTTTTAAAATAATAATGCCAATTTAACCTGTTTGGCACAACCTTTGTGCAGGATTACTGGATTTTCATAAGGCATTCGGTATTGCCGGCTAACCTGAGCTGAAAAATGTATACCAGGCTGATTATGATATTATTCCTTCTGCTTTTGGCTGGATGTGAAAAGACAGAAGATTATAGCGGGGATGTCTGTTTCCGGTAGCCGTTATCCGATCACCAATAAACTCTTATACCATGAAAAAACCTAAATTCATTTTACTCATAACAGGACTTGTCCTTCCCCTGCTCCTGGGTGCCCAATACACTGACTTTGATCTGTCAAAGTACAAGCTGCCTGACATAAGGCTCAACAGGCTGGATGCCACTTTTAATTTCAGAAACTACGTGAATAACTATTTATCGCAAGAAAAATGGGACAGCACTGATTCTAAGCATAATGAACTGGCCGGATCGCTGAACCTCGGCTATTATTATTTCCGAAATACGGAAAAATACCAGGGTAATCTGAGGATCAGCACATATCTGAGCCAGAGAATCAATAATTACAGTTCAGAAGATAATGATACAAAGAACAATGATACAGACCACAGCATCGAGGTCAGCAGCACCAACAGGTTCTATAATCGGAAATTGTTTTTCATTGAAGTTGCCCCGGTTTTCTATTTCATTTCCTACACAGACCGGTACCATTATGAAAACAGCACCACAGCAAAAAACAACATCAGCGGATCTATTACTCAGTTGTCAGCGCCTGTCTCGGTCGGATATGGAAGAATTGAACCTGTGGAAGATCTGAGGCTGGCTCTTTACATACTCGAAGAGCTGCAGAAAGCAGGAAGAATAGCATCTGTACCTGCTGAAAATGTTGTAATTGACATGGCCCGGGAGATTTCCAGGATCAAGAGAAAGAGATTCTTCGATACAAGGATCAGGAAGATTGAAGAGCTTCATGTAATAGATTCTTTTCTCGTAGCAAATGACATTATTTCTTCAAACGACATAACATATTTTGCGCTGTTGAATGACAATTGGGACTATGCTTCCGGTCCTGCAAGGGAGACAGGTTTTGCATTGACTGCAGGTATTGACAATAATATACAGATCAGCAGGAGAAGCGAGAAGTACACTATTGACAACACAACTATCATAGACAGCAAGGATTACAGCAATATTTATGAGGTTGGTGGATATATTAATATCAAATATGCAAAGCCGCTGAATCTTTACTGGCAGACAGGAGCCGGTATTAACACATTTTATGGTATGGAATTTACAAGAAATCCGCAGGACAAGGAAAATGCGATTGATAATTTTGAAACAAATATTTTCAGGACCAGCATAAATGGACTGCTTCAGTATCTGCCTAACTCCAGGACCTCCCTTGGCCTTGACTTGACCGGTTCTTATCAGCACTCGTACGATGTAAGGACCCTGACAGATCTTGATCCGGATGGTTTTAAGATGAGAAACAACCTGTTATCTGTTTCTTCATCATTCGATATGTACTATTATGTTTCTCCGCGTTTGCGTGTCAGGTTAATAACATCCTTATCCGGAAGTAATTCCGTCATGAGAGTGCGATATGAAAGTGCATTGCCGGAAGAGAAGAATTTAACGAGATCGTATTACCATAATTTATCGATGACACTTACTTATAGTCTCTTCTAAAATGGATATCTTGTACACTGATTTTTGCCACGGAATTTTGGGGAGGGGTGAGGACGAGAAGAGTGAGAATGATAAAACTCTCAAACACTCTGACGCCCGAATATACGATTCCATGATTACACTAACCACAACTGCTCCAAAACAGCATCATGACAACAAACAAACTGAACCGCATTCAGAACCTGTTCTGAAAACAGTGATCGGTTCAGGTGTGAATTTTATTGAAACGGCAGAATCTTATTCCAACGGGAAAAACGAGATATTAATCGGGAATACTATCAGGGGCATGGAACGTGAAAAGCTGTTTATAACTACCAAAATAAATACTTCAACCGGACTG
>CAYWEQ010000115.1:0-6207 GCA_964457185.1 uncultured Rikenellaceae bacterium | reverse complement strand
AAAAAATCTTCAGAATGAAACAGAAAATCAACCGACTGATTATCATTACAATACTCATAATAATTGTTAATCCGGTTTCAGCACAAAAGAAATCATCCCCTGATGATGTCATTACACAGGAAGATCTTGAAAGCTATGTCACATTCCTGGCATCTCCGTATCTGAAGGGCAGACCGGACGGAGAGCCCGGCCTTGAACTGGCTCAGCAATATATTGTTTCACAGGCCCGGCTGCTCGGATTGAAACCAGCAAACGGTTCAAGTTATTATCAGCCTTATACTATTATCAAGAATTCTATTGATCCTGAAAAGACAAAAATACAGGTGATTTCAGAGAATAATGATACTGTCACTATAAAAAAACCTGTTTATCAGTTTGTACCAACCGGGCCCTCTGAATTCAGCCTTGAAGGAGAAGTGATCTTTGCCGGCTATGGCTTAAAACAGGATAAGTACGGATACAATGATTTTGAGAATATCAAACCCGAAGGGAAGATTCTGCTGGTAATGAACAGGGCTCCATCTTCAGAGGACGGAAAGAAGTTCCTCTTTGAAGGTACAAATTGGAATTCGCTCATGAGCATCCAGGTAAAACTTACATATATGCTTTTTTCTAAAGCAAAGGCAATCCTTTTTGTAATGGATCCGAAATCGGGAGTTCAGTCACTGGAAGAAAATAATCCCGGTTATGCCGGAGAATTGAATTCAACAAAAAATCTTAAGGGTGAAAAACCAAGGATTTTTGAACTGCCCGGAATGCCCAAAATTCTTTTTGTCCACAGGTCGGTTGCTGACGAACTGCTGAAAGGGACAGGACATACTCTTGAAGAACTTCAGAATAAAATAGATACCAGCCTTAAACCCCAATCCTTCGAATTAAAGGGTAAAAAGCTCATTTTTACTGAAGCAGTTAAGGTTGAGGATATCATCCTTAGTAATGTTGCTGCTTATATTGAAGGAAGCGATCCTGAACTTAAAAGTGAGTATGTGATCTTTTCCGCTCATGCCGATCATATAGGAGAATCAGGAGGAAGGATAAATCCTGGCGCTGATGATGATGCTTCCGGCTGTGCTGCACTGCTTTCAATCGCCGAGGCATTTCAAAACCTGGATAAGAAACCTCTGCGCTCAGTAATGTTTCTGTGGGTTTCCGGAGAAGAGATAGGGCTTTTTGGTTCAAAATCATATGTTGATAATCCGCTGATTCCACTTGAAAAGACTATTGCCGACCTTAACGTGGATATGATTGGAAGGATAAAGGGTGTGGCCGATACATCCAAAGACACACCAATGACCGGAAATAAAGGTGTCTTTGTTATTACAGGGAATCAGAGCAAGGAACTTGGGAATATAGCCGATGAAATAGATAAATCAACGAAACTGGATTTTGATTACAGCCTCAGCGGGAGGAAGGATCCCCTCCAGCTTTTTGCCCGAAGTGATCATTACAATTTTGTAAAGCATGATATCCCTGTTCTGTTCTTTACTTCAGGACTCCATTCCGATTATCATACCGCGGGAGATACGGTTGAAAAAATAGATTTCAAAAAGATGGAGTTGATTACCGAAACAATCTTCAGGATAGGACTGACAATCGCAGACAAAAGAACAAGACTGGTAGTTGACAATCCTTTCAGCAAATGGTAAAAAAACTGATAAGCAGAAAAAAATTCCTTGGCTATTGCAATGGCAAGCTTTGAAGAGGTCGATGAGCATTTATCGCTGCTCAATATACCATGAAAGAACAATAAAATCTCCTTTATATTATTTAACCACAAAGAAAGTCTGAATCGCTTTCCGGTACTTATTGTCTATATCAGGTATTCCGTTCCCGTTTATATCTTTCATTGATGCCAGGTATTCCATCAGGGCCAGCCACTCTTTCCCCTCCTGTAGTCCATCCTTAGTGTCATCGAAATCCATAATGGCAGTTTTCATATCAGTTATTGGATTACCTGCTGCATCTTTCGGGACAACATTTATAAGCCCGAAACTCATCTTCTTTATAATACCAATAAATGCAATAGTATATGTATTGGCAGTTATTGAATAAAGTGCTTCGCTCTTCTTTGAAAAATCAACATTTCTATTGCTGCCATCAGGAGTAACAATTTCGATTTTTTTGATTTTTTTGAGCATCCCTTTATCAGGATCGTATTCAACTCTAAACCCCGAATAATAAATATAATAACCCGGGGTTGATTTGTATGCAATCGGAAGGATCTCAAGGATGCTTTTAAGTTCTTTTCCTGTAACATAAAGCCGTGCTAAAGGATAACCAGGCACTCTATCATCACCTAAACCCATTGACATGATCCGGAAAATATCAGGAGCCGTCTGGAAAACCGGTACAATTTTGTCACGTATTACTCCAACAGCAACGATACTTATATCGGTTCCTGATTTTACATGATTACTAACATAACTGTGGATGGCATCAGCAACGAGCGGACCCAGGTTGCTTCCCTTTATATCGCCATACTCAATACATTCAAGCAGGAAATCCGTTTCAACCATTCTACTGTCATATTCCATTCCAAGCGGTTCAAGTATCTCTTTCGTAATCAGTTTTTTCTGATCCTCAATTAGCCTGTTAACTGATGCATCTCCAATGATCCTGTCATCAACAGGAATAAGGGAATAATCATCGAAATTCACTTTACCATCTTTATATATAAGGGATAGTTTTCCAATAAACTGCCCATATTCACCAGACTGAACAACCGGAATGCCATTAACAAAGACCGGTTTATCCAGTTTTGAATGGGAATGACCGCTAATGACAGCATCTATACCCTTAACTTTTTCAGCAAGCTTAAAATCTTCTCCAGCCCAGTTTCCAGTTTCATCACGAGATAGTCCGGAATGTGAAAGACAAATTATTATATCGCATTCTTTCTCCTGCAGTTCTTTAACCATTTTCTTTGCCATCGGGATCTGTTTCGAAAAAGTAACGGGAGGAGCAAACTTCGCATTGTCGTCTGCCTCTACACCAAGAAGGGAAAAGAAGCCGATTTTCAGATTGTCGCGCTCCAGTATAAACTTTCTGCCAATAATGTTGGAGTTGAAGAGCTTTTCAAGAGTATCGTCCCCGGTATCCTCTTCATCAAACACAGCATTGCTTAAAAGAACAGGAGGAATTGTGCCTTGCCTTGCAGCTGCATTCAGTATATCCGCTAGCTTTTCAGGTCCGTAGTCAAATTCATGGTTCCCGATACAAACCACATCATAACCCATGGTCTTCATCAGGCGAAGCTGGAATCCGTTTTTTGTTTCAAGTGCCTGAAACATGGTGCCCATCAGGAAATCACCGGCATCGATCACCAGGGTGGTTCCCCTGTTTTTATCCTTTTCATCTCTGATTATAGTTGCAATCCTGGCAAATCCGCCGACTGTATTATCATCATTTACAGTTAAGGGAGAATATGCCGATTCAGGTCCAAAACCCGTGAGTCTTGAATGCAGATCATTGGTATGCAGAATGACAATCTTCTTTTCAGTCTGAGCAGCAAGAGGGGAAAAAAGCATCAGGATAAGAAAGAGTGAAACTGTCTTTTTCATAGAAAGGAATAATTGAATAAATAAAAATATAAAAATTAAATTACCTCAGCCACAATAAATGTACTGCCTCCGATAAATATCATATCTGATTCATCAGCCGCATCCCTTGCAGCTTTAAGTGCGTTGTTTACATCAGGGTAGCTATTGCCGGCAAGACCAAATCCAGAAGCCTGTGACTTAAGGATACCTTCATGAAGTGCTCTCGGAACGGATGCCCTGGTGAAATAATATTTTGCATCCGACGGGAAAAGAGGCAGGATTGAACTTAAATCCTTGTCGCTCACAAATCCTATTACCATATGCAATGTTTTTTTCGGTAATCCGTTTATCTGCCGCAGAACATATTCCAGTCCTTCCTTATTATGCCCGGTGTCACAAACTGTAAGAGGTTTTTGATTCAAAATCTGCCAGCGCCCTTTCAAACCGGTATTTCTGACTGTTTTCCTTACTCCGTTAATCAGGTTACGTTCAGAAAAACTGAACGAACATTTCAGGATCTTAAATACCTGGAACAGCGTCTGCAGATTCCCTGACTGATAATCCCCCCCCATGGGAATAATTCCTGATATTCTCCGGCTGCCGGAAAGATCATTTATTTTGTAACGGCGTTCTCCTTTGATATTTATGGCTTTATCAAGAATACATCTGAAATTTTCATCTGCAAAATATATGTCTGATCCCTTGCTGCCGGCATGCGAAATAAAAACTTCCTTAATTCCCTCCTGAGTTTCGCCAATAATTACAGGAACATTCTTCTTGATTATCCCTGCTTTTTCAGTGGCAACTTTTTCAAGCGTATCCCCCAGCAGATCCAAATGATCATGCCCTATATTGGTGATTACCGAGATTACAGGGGTGATAATATTAGTTGAATCGAGCCTTCCCCCAAGTCCTGTCTCTATCACAGCCACATCAGTATTCGCCCTGGCAAAATAATCAAATGCCATTGCAACAGTCATCTCAAAAAAAGAAGGATTAACCGATTTGATAATACCATGATGCTTCCTGATAAAATCCGTGACTTCCATTTTTGGAATCATCTTACCGTTTATCCTTATCCTCTCCCTGAAATCCCTGAAATGGGGAGATGTATAAAGCCCTGTCCGGTAACCTGCTTCCTGAAGAACTGATGCAATCATGTGGGATACAGATCCCTTTCCGTTTGTTCCGGCAATATGTATTGTTCTGTACCTGGTATGGGGATGACCAAAATACTCATCCAGCACCAGTGTATTATCAAGATTGTCTTTGTATGCAGCCTTTCCTATCCGGTGATATGCCGGCAATTGTGAGTAGAGGAATTCTATGGCCTTCCGGTAATTCATAATACAAATTAACATACTTTCAACATGCTTACAAATTAATACCATATTTTAGTTATTTTTGCATGCTGGGGGAAACGTGAACACTTTGTTGTTATTTTTTTGATTATAAAGAACTTAGATATGGTTAAAAAACAGAATAAGAAGCTTTTTATTATAGACACCAATGTTCTTCTCCATGATTATAAATGCATTTATAATTTCGAGGAGAATGATGTGATCATTCCAATTGTTGTTCTCGAGGAGCTCGACAAATTCAAAAGGGGGAATGATCTGATTAATTTTCATGCCAGGGAGTTTACCAGGGAGCTTGACAAATTGTCGGGAGATATGCTTCTTACAGCCAATATTCCGCTGGGAGAAAATCTTGGCAATCTGCACATAGAAACCGGCAAGGATTTTTCGGAAAAGGTAAACCAGTCATTCCCCGAGAGGACATCTGACCACAGGATACTGGCAATTGCAGAATATGTCTGCAACGCCAACAAGAATAAGACTGTTGTTCTGATAACCAAGGATATAAATCTCAGGATGAAGGCTAAGTCACTGGGGATAATTGCGCAGGATTACCAGAATGACAAAGTAGCAAACATCGACGATCTGTATAAGGGAATAAAGATCCTTGAAGGGGTTGACCAGGCGCTTATAAGCAAGCTTTATGAAGTTCCTGAAGGGGTAAACGCTAATGAATTCAATCTTGAGCCGGAAATTAAGGGACATCAGTTCTTTATAATGAAAAATAATGGTGCAAGTGCTCTTGCTCACTATAATCCTGTAAATAAGCTTCTAAACAGGGTAATAAAACAGACCACGTACGGTATTGATCCGAGAAACGCTGAACAAACCTTTGCCCTTGAGGCCCTGGCTAATCCTGATGTTCAGCTTGTTTCGCTGACCGGCAAGGCGGGAACCGGCAAAACACTGCTTGCCCTTGCCGCTGCTCTTGCACAGTACAAAAGGTATAAGCAGATCTTCCTTGCCCGTCCAATTGTTCCCCTGGCTAACCGAGACCTTGGATTTCTTCCGGGCGATCTAAAGGAAAAAATGGATCCTTATATGCAGCCATTGTATGACAATCTTACTGTTATCAAGCATAAGTTCAGCCACCAGAGTCCGGAATTCCTTCGGATAAACGATATGGTGAAGGAAGAGAAACTGGTAATAACTCCTCTTGCCTATATAAGGGGAAGAAGTCTTTCCAGCATATTTTTCATTGTCGATGAAGCACAAAACCTTACTCCGCACGAAATAAAAACCATCATTACACGTGCGGGAGAAGGTACCAAAATGGTATTCACAGGAGATATTGAACAAATTGACTCCCC
>CAYWEQ010000114.1:0-6237 GCA_964457185.1 uncultured Rikenellaceae bacterium | reverse complement strand
AAATATTTGATTTAAGCATTGATATTGAATTCAAATGTACATTTTTCCATGCATTATGGCCGGTATTTGTATTATGGCTCAAAAGGATGCAGTTATCCATTTTTCTCAGTACGGATCCGGAAGGGAGAGGTTCTTCTTCATAGACATCAAGACCGGCATAGCTTACTTTCCTGTTTACGATGGAAGCTGTAAGATCATCTTCATTGACAATGGGTCCGCGTGCCGTATTGATTATTATGACCTCGTCTTTCATTCCGTTTATCAGTGAGCTGTTAACAAGGTGATGGCTGGTCAGGTTAAGATCACAGTGCACGGTGATCACATCGGAAAGTGCGAGGAGGGTTTTCAGATCAACTCTTCTGCCATAGAACGTCCTGCCCTGTTTCCGGAGCTCTTCATCACTTTTAATGTCATGCCATATCACATTATCGCAAAACACCGATAATTTCCTTGCTACTTCCGAGCCTATATTGCCATAACCGATTATGCCTATCGTGAGTTCATTCAGGGTATAGCCTTTCGGCTTGAACCATTGACCGTTGTGCATCAGCCTGTTATTCTCCTCTATTTTACGGAGAATTGAGAGCATAAGACCAATAGTGCTTTCCGATACAGGTATTGTAAAGGCATTTGGCGTATTCAGCACTCTAACGCCTTTTGATTCTGCATAGGTTTTGTCAATGGAATCAATACCTGTGCCCCATTTTACAATGAGCTTAAGCGCAGGTGCGGAATCAATGACCCGCTTTGTTATCCTGTCATCGCCGCAAATTATACCCTCAATACCTTCAGAAAGGATTTTTATCATTTCGTCTTCTTCGAATCTCTCCTCCACCTTCGGAACTATCACATCAAAACCAGCAAGAAGATCCTTATACTCATCCCATTCGATCTGCAAATATGGAGCTGTAACAGCTATCTTTTTCAATATCATTTATTTTAAAGACACACGAAAATGCCTGTAATACAATACTATAAAAAACGTTTCCCTGATCAGTTAACGTATGTAAAAATAACTATTTTTGTTTTATCTTTTTCAAATTGATTTTATCGGTAGATAATGAAGAAAATAAAACTGTCAGACTACGGTGTATATTTTATTGCTATTGTCATTTTCGCAGCACTTTCATATATATTTTATTTTCCTGTCCTTGAAGGCAAGAGACTGGTAACCAACGACAACAACGTTTACAGGGCATCGGCGAGGGAGGTCATTGAACATCGCGAGAAATATGGGGAAGAGCCTTTATGGACGAATTCGATGTTCGGGGGGATGCCTGCGTACCAGATCTCTGTCAGATATAAAGGCAACCTGGTAAGACCCATAATGTATTTCCTCCAGGGATTCAGAATTCCTGTTGCAGCTTTGTTTCTGGCGCTTCTGGGTTTTTACATACTGCTTGTAGTATACGGCGTTAATCCCTGGCTCGCGATACCGGGGGCGATAGCATTTGCCTTCTGTTCATACAATTTCATAATAATTGCGGCGGGCCATTATACTAAAGCATATGCTATTGCTTATGTGGCACCGATGCTGGCAGGGATAATCCTGGCAATGAGGAAGAACAGGCTGGCCGGAGCAGCGATAGCGGGAATCTGTCTTGCTTTTGAGCTGATATCCAATCATTTGCAAGTCACTTATTATGCCCTTATAATAGTCATCATCTATGGGATTTCTGAATTATTCTATGCAATTAAGGAAAAGAAAGTCCCCGGTCTGATGAAATCGCTGGGTGTTCTGATAATTGCTGTAATACTGGCGGCAGGTTCAAATTTCACCCACCTTAATACTACAAGGGAATATACAAAATATACAACGAGGGGAGGGTCAAATCTCAGCAAGGATGAAAACACTTCAGGTCTTGACAGGTCGTACGCGACCGGGTGGAGCATTGGCATAAATGAGACGCTTACATTGCTCATTCCAAATTATATGGGCGGAGGCAGCGGTTTTCATTTTGACCGTGAAACGGAAACATACAAGACCCTGCAGAGATATAATGCAGCGCAGTTAGCCTCTGTTTTCAGCAAATACCGGGGTGATCAGCCAAGCACTTCCTCAGTTTATGCCGGGGCAATAGTGATATTCCTTTTTGTGCTGGGTCTCTTTCTTGTAGAAGGCCGGGAAAGGTGGTGGCTGCTTGCAGCGACAATATTGTCCATCCTTCTGTCGTGGGGAAGGAACTTCATGCCTCTTACCGATTTCTTCCTGAATTATTTCCCGGGCTATAATAAATTCCGGGCTGTATCAACCATCCTGGTGATTGCGGGATTTACCATACCGCTGATGGCCACACTCGCCCTGAAGAATGTATTTCAGAATGTGATTGACAAAAAGAAATTCAACAGGTCGCTTATATGGTCCGCGGCAATAACAGGAGCAGTCTGTTTGTTATTCACCGTCCTTCCGCGTTTTGGCGGAAAATTCATTTCCCCTCTTGACTATCAAATATTTGAACAGTTGAGGATCACTCCCGATATCCAGTCCACACTGGAATCAGCACTGATCTATGACCGCCAGAAGGTGCTCCAGGATGATGCTTTCAGATCCCTGATCTTCATTGTTCTGGCAGCTTTTCTGCTCTCCGCATATTATTACAAAAAGATCGGAATGAAGCTTGCCGCAGGAATTCTTGCATTGCTGATCCTTGTTGATATGTGGCCGGTGAGCAAGAGATACCTTGACAAGGATAATTTTGAAAAAGTTACAGCTAAAACCAAACCCTACCCGATGACACCTGCCGATAAGTATATACTGCAGGATAAATCTCCAGACTACAGAGTTCTCAACCTGTCTGTTTCTCCTTTCAATGATGCATCAACATCCAACTACCATAAATCAATCGGAGGATACCACGGCGCCAAGCTTCAGATATACAGTGAATTAATAGAGAACTGTCTGACACCCGAAATAAATAATTTCATATCCACTTATGAGAACTACAGGGATTCAGATGAGCTGCAATCAAGACTGTCCGGTAGCATTGCGACGGCAAATGCACTTAATATGCTCAATGCAAAGTATATAATTGTCAATTCTGAAGGAATGCCCCTGGTCAACGGGAACGCGCTTGGGAATGCGTGGTTTGTGGAGAGTTACAGGATCACAGAAAATGCAGATGAGGAGATAAGCCTGGTAAACAGCTTCAGTCCTTCACGCGAGGCACTGATCGATAAAAGCTTCAGACATCTTCTTGCAAAGGAGAGCTACCAGGCTGATAGTGCCGGAAGAATTGAACTTACATCATATAAGGCTAATGAACTCATATATGATTTCGCTTCAGCCTCTGACCAGCTGGTGGTTTTCTCCGAGATCTATTACCCGGCAGGATGGAAATCTTACATTGACGGCAAAGAGTTGCCTCATTTCAAGACAGATTATGTTTTGAGAGGGATGGAAGTGCCGGCCGGAGATCATGAGATCATCTTCAGGTTTGAACCGGAATCTTACCGCAATGGCACAAGGATTTCATTTGCAAGTTCATTATTGCTGATCCTTCTTTCTGCAGGTTCATTATTCATTACCATCCGCAATAAAAAACACACAACCGCATCTGATGACACCGGCGAATAAGTGTCTGGTTTGTGACAGCAGCGATATTGCATTGAATCTCACCTGCAGGGATCATCTGACAGGCAGTGAGAATTTTGATATTTACTCATGCAGTAATTGCGGTTTTCAGTTCACCATGAATCCCCCTGCTGAAAAGGAGATTGAAAAATATTACGACACCGGGGAATATATTTCACACAGCGATACAAAAAGAGGAGTGACAAATTCGCTGTATCATTTTGCACGCCGCCTGATGCTTCACCACAAAAAAAACATTATCAGGCAGGCTACAGGTCTGAAAACAGGTACTCTTCTTGATATGGGATGCGGTACAGGCTATTTTGCCGGGTTTATGAAAGAAGCAGGCTGGCAGGTTACAGGACTGGAAGCAAACGAAAAAGCGCGCAGCTTCGCAAAAGAAAAATTCAATCTTCAAATATTAAATGATTCTGAACTCTCGTCATTTGATGCGAATTATTTTGATTGCATCACGCTGTGGCATGTATTTGAACATTTTCATGATCCTGTGAATTATATGGCAATGATAAAACGTTTGCTCAGGCCGGATGGAAGGTGCATTATTGCCATGCCCAATTGCAGTTCATTTGATGCACGGCATTACGGAAAATTCTGGGCAGCATGGGATGTGCCAAGGCATTTGTGGCATTTCACACCGGATACTTTCAGGGCATTTTCAGAAAAAAACGGTTTAAAGATAATCCGTATAAAGAGCCTGCCAGCGGATGTATTTTATATTTCCATCCTGAGTGAAAGATACAGGGGCGCAAATTTACCTTTCATTGCAGGTATGATAAAAGGGCTCTGGTTTGCGATGCTGGCTATGTTCAGTAAGAAGAGGAGCAGTTCGGTGATATATGTAATTGCCTTCATCCCCTAAACCTCCTTCTCTCATTCATTTATCTCATCTTCCAACCCCCCTCTCTGCTGAAGCACTCCTCTTTATACATAAGTATGATTGTCCTAAGAAAGCATTTCGTTTTCTTTTAAGGAGATTCCTCATTCATCCTCCTTCGTCGGATTCATTCGGAATGACAGGACCTCTTAAATGGAAAGGGTGGAAGAAGCGGCGATTCGCAGTAATAAGTTGAATAAGAGTAAATTAATTTTCGAATCGCCGCTTCTTCCACCCACACTTAAAAAATAACATGTCATTCCGAACGAAACGTAGTGGAGTGAGGAATCTCCTTATTTATCCACAAATCATTATAATCCGCGTCAGCATAGTTCACTTTTTCTTTGCCATTGCACCGTTGCGCCGTTGTGCCTTTGTACCTTTGTACCTGTTAATACCTGTCCAGCCACCGGTATCTCCGCGCACTGTCACCGAATTTCAGGGCTATTGTTATTTCATGGGTCCCATATGTGACACGCTGGATCTCCTGGAGCGTGAAATCAAATGAGTAGCCAAACCAGAGATTCTGATATTTGAGGCCTGTTGAAGCGATAATGGCTCCGCTGGTCCTGAAGGCCAGTCCCGCCCAGAATGCCTGGTTATAAATATATGTTAATCCAATATCAGCCTGAGGTTTGAACTGTTCCGACATCATGAAAAGGAACGATGGTTGAAACTCTGTATATGTATTCGGGTAAAAACTGTAACTGCCGAACAGGTAGTAGTGCCTGTTTATCTTAATATTTTTATATGTTCCGTTGCCTATCTTTCCGGCAGCTTCGAAAAGCTGCTCTGCTGAAAATCCTACACTGTACCTTCCGTTCAGAAGATAGACTCCGAAAGAGGCGTCCGGCACAAACATCCCGCGGCGCAGGTTGCTGTATAGCAGGGGTTCAGCAGGATCCTCAAAATCTATCTCACTCTCATCGATCTTATAATGATACCCGGTAAAGGCAAGTCCAAATGAGAGCTGAGTGGTGTTCCTCAGCCACATGTGATATGAATATGAAGCCTGGAAGCCGGTCCTGTGGATTATTCCGTTCTTGTCGCTGAAGATATAACCTCCCAGGCCGACCTTGCCGTCTGTCTTCGGCCTGTAAACCTGCTTCCTGACGATTGCCTGCTTCAGTATATAGCTTCGTTTCAGCATTCGTGCCTGAATGCTGAAAGAATATGTTCTGGGCGCTCCATAATATCCTACCCACTGCTCCCTGGCAGTAAGATTGACACTCGTATATCCATCGCTTCCGGCAACAGCCGGATTAATCAGGAATTTATTGTACAGGTACTGACTGTATACCGGCAGTTGCTGACCTGCAGCCAGGCCGCCGGCCATCAGGAATAACAATATATGTACTAGTCGCTTCACAGGGATTCCAAATTACTGGTTTTTATCTTACAATAGTTATGTTGCCAACAATCGGCTTCGTACCGTTATTAAGATCAATGATATAATGATATGAGTCAACCGGCAGAAGTCTGCCATTGCTTCTTCCATCCCACGGCTGAGGATATCCTTTCTCTGATCTCCAGACAGTCTCACCCCACCTGTTGAAGACCCTTATCTCAGCATTCGGATATATTTCGATCAGCCCGATGTTCCAGACATCATTAATAAGGTCTCCATTGGGTGAGATGGCATTTGGTATAAGGAGACATGCCTCGTTGACCGGTTTGAGGTCGATAGAATCAGTAACTGTGCACTGGTTCATATCGGATACGGTCACAATGTACAGACCACTGTTAATGTCTGTGATAGTACTTGTTGTTG
>CAYWEQ010000113.1:1942-6366 GCA_964457185.1 uncultured Rikenellaceae bacterium | reverse complement strand
TTCTCTTCTTCAGATCCGACCTCATTGCCTGGTAGAAGCTTGGTCCTGATTCACATGCATCAGTAACCACAAGATCATGTGTAAGGTATGACAGATATGATTCCATTGATGCTCTTAATGTGTTAAGATTAAAGTATGTGAATTCGTCCTCACGCTGTGCATCAACAGGGATCCAGTAGCCAACATCATTTATGAACTTCCCATGCCCTGCATACCATATAAGCAGTGATTTGACCTGGTTTGCCTTAATAAGATCCCTGAGCTCAATGGAAAAAAACTTCTCCATTTCAGCTTTGGTCATATCTTTCTTAGTAATGATATTATGGATATCGTACCCCGCAAATGCCCTCATCATTGTATTTACATCCTTAACCGGGCCATCAAGACTGGCAAAAGTTGAGTAGTTGGAATTTTCAATAAAGACTACCCACGTTCTACCCATGGGATTGTTTTCTGAAATTGCAGCACCTTCCCTGTTAAGCCTGAACTCGGCAGTCTGTTTGTTACCGTAAATATCTTCAGCTTCAACAACTATCTTATTCTTGTTCAGGATGTCGACAGTTGCTGTAAATGAAGGATTAATATCACCAACAGCATAGCTGGCAGTCACACCGTCTATAAATACAGATTTAATTTTACTTTCATCAGTTATTTTCCCCTGGAGGTACAGTGTCGGATTATTGCTGTCAAGATATATTTGCCCGTCATCCGATGCATAGGGGGCAAGAATATTCACCTGCGGCGGATTGATCTCCGTACGTACCAGTAAATAGGTAATTGTCTTTTCGTTATCATAGTCATCACGGGCAACCAGGGTTATTTTATCGAGGCTGTCAACATTGATCTTTGACAGGAATTCATATTCCCCGTCTTTTTCTAATGTTGTAATAGCTTCATCATTAATGACAAATGATTTTATCTTGCTTTTATCCTTTATTTTACCAGTGATAAGCATAGTTGAGTTGTCTCCCCTGATTTCCACGGTCTGTTTGACAGGTGCCGGGCTTATTATGGATATTTCAGGAGGAACGCTTTCCCTGTTCAGCTCATAAAGCCTGTCCTGGGCATCTTTCAGCATTTTGCGGGCTTCCTGGTTGAATTCCGAAAGCACAGTGATCTTTGTGTAATCCTCCATGGCCTTCCCGTAAATCATGATCTCCTCGTATGATCTGGCCCTGGCAAAATAAGCATCAGGGTTATCGGGATTAATGGAAATATATTTTGAGAAATCATTTATAGCATTTGTATGCTGGTTGAATTCCTGGTAGGCTTTGCCCCTGAAAAGGTAGAACTCCGGATTGTTGGGTTCAATAAGGATGTTCTTCGAAAGATCATTTATAGCGCTTGGAAAATCAAGATTCTTCATGTATACCTTGCTTCTCATCATGTAGGCTGCCGTATTCCTGTCATCATTCTTCAGTATCTCAGTGCATTGCTCCATAGCTCCCTGTGCATCATTGATCCTTAACAGGAGTTCAGCAAGAGCCAGTCTTGGCTCAGGAAGCTTCTTATCCTTTGCGATTGACTTTTCAAATTCTTTTTTTGCGAAAACGTCATTATTCAGCTTTGTATAAATGATCCCCCTGAAATAATAATTCATAGGGGTGTCCTTTATTATTATGGCAGTATCAGACACTCTGATTGCCATATCATATCTTTTGAGGCCTATCAGAGTGATCACCTTCTCGGGATATATTCCTCCATTGCGTTTGTCAAGAGCTGAAGCTTTATTCAGGCGGTTCAGCGCCTCTTCGAAATTTCCCATTTTATTGCAAACTGCGCCAAGGTTTATAAGCGCATCCACACTTTTAGGATCGAAAACCAGAGCCTTTTCAAAGTCGGCTTTTGCTTCATTATATTTTATGAGCGATTCATACGCCCTTCCCCTGGCATAATAGTAGTCAGGGTTCGATGGTTCAAGACCAATTGCGTTTGTGTACTGTACAACGGCATCCTCATATTTAAAATTCTCAACAAATTCATTGCCTGCCTTGAAAAACTTCTTGCCATTCTGTCCATAAACGCAGACTGATAAAACTGCCATTATGGTCGTCAGAAAAAACATTCGCTTATTCATAACTTTTTTATTTATATAATCATCAAAATTAACAATATTTTTTGTAAAAGTCAACCTGAACGGATATCTGATTCTTTGTCATTAATAATCACCTCAAGGCTGCTCCGGCTGAATATCGCATGAGAGAGAACCTTCCCGCTTATTTCCGGAGCCTTTACACCTTCCCTGAAAAAATTCTCCCCGGTAAATACTCTTGCTTCGTCCCATTGTCCCTCGGAAATGAAATGATTCAGCACTACTGCTCCCCCTTCAATAAGGAGTGACTGAACATCTTTACTATGAAGATATTCAGTGATCTGGAAAGCAGAAGGCCTGAAATTGTCAAGTTTCACTATTTCTGCTTTAGTTACATCTGTCTCTGTATTCTGAGTAAACACAATATTTGTGCCATTTGTTCTGAATACTGCAGCTTCTTCTTTTAGCATACCTGAACTGCTGAGGATTACTCTGACAGGATCATTGCCTGTCCAGAACCTTACATTTAACTGTGGATCATCGTACCTGATTGTTCCGGCACCGGCCAGTATTGACTGTTCAGCTGCCCTCCATTTATGTACAAGAACTCTTTCAGGCTTGCCTGTTATCCACATAGGTTTCTGGTCAGGTTTTTTGTCTCTTTCGTAGTCAAGATATCCGTCAGCACTCTGAGCCCACTTCAGAATTATATAAGGTCTTTTTTTCTCATTGAATGTAAAAAACCGCCTGTTTATCCACCTGCACTCAGTCTCAAGAACACCTGTAACCACTTCACATCCGGCATCTTTAAGTAAAGCAATTCCTTTACCGGCGACTTTTTCAGTTGTGTCAGCAGTTCCGATCACCACCTTTCTGATCCCATGGGATATTATAAATTCCACACAGGGAGGAGTCTTGCCGTGATGTGAACAAGGCTCAAGATTGACATACAAAACTGACGATTTCAGCAATCCCTTGTCACAGACTGAATTCAGTGCATTTACTTCAGCATGAGGTTCCCCGGCTTTTAAATGATATCCTTCCCCGATAATGATATCATCATGGACAATGACCGAGCCTACAAGCGGATTCGGATAGGTCCTGCCTTCCGCCTTTCCTGCCAGTTCAAGGCACCTTCTCATGAATTTTATGTCATTATTCCCGGCCATTTCCCTGAAAGTGCTAATTTTGATATATGGGCAGTAATATACGGACTATAAAGGATATAAAACCATACCTCGAAAAGGAACTTTCCGGAATTTACCCCCAGTCCGAAATATTTGCCCTGTCAAGCATTATTATTAAGACTGTTTTTAAGGCCTCCAGGTTGCATGTACTTACGATGCCGCAGGACCCTGTTACAAAAAAACAGGCTGACAGGATAATCAGGATCTGCAGGGAACTTAAAACAGGAAAGCCGTTGCAATATATACTGGGAGAAACCAGCTTTTATAATTGTATGATCAAGGTTAATCCTGAAGTGCTGATTCCAAGGCCTGAAACCGAAGAACTCGTTGACCTGGTAATAAAGGAAAATAAGGATTTCAGAGGCACCATACTTGATGTCGGAACCGGATCTGGCTGCATTGCAGTCGCCCTTGCCGTAAATCTTCCCGGCACAAAAGTAACCGGCATAGATAATACCGAAGGAGCTGTAAGAATCTCGGAAGAGAACGCCAGCCTCAACAATGCCTCAGCATCTTTTCAAAAAAATGACATTTTCAACCCGGATCTTAAATCAATCGGAGATGTCGCGATAATTGTAAGTAATCCGCCGTATATACGGGAATCTGAAAAGATACACATGGCTAAAAATGTCCTTGATTATGAGCCACATACAGCCCTCTTCGTGCCCGATTCAGATCCACTGATCTGTTACAGGGCAATACTTGAAATAGCTGAAATAATCCTTTTACCGGCA
Source organism: uncultured Rikenellaceae bacterium (assembly GCA_964457185.1). Taxonomy (GTDB): domain Bacteria; phylum Bacteroidota; class Bacteroidia; order Bacteroidales; family VadinHA17; genus LD21. The sequence continues at coordinate 2,413 of CAYWEQ010000113.1, read as the reverse complement.
GGAAAGGTCTATTTTGAGATCAATGAGGCGATGGGAGAGCCCGTGGCTGAGCTTCTGAGGTCATCCGGTTATTCTGATGTCATTGTGGCAAAGGATATTAATGATAAAGACAGAATTGTTAAAGGGATAAAGTACTGAAATGTCTGAAAGCGATCTCTGTAAAACCGCACTTTCAAGAGCGATGGCTCTCTGCTCTAAACATGAATATTGTATTGATGATATAAGGACAAAGCTTCTTTCCTGGGGCATGGGTGACAATGACAGTGAAAGGATTATCAATACGCTGGTTAAGGAGAAGTTCCTGGATGAAAAACGTTATTCTGAGATCTTTGTCAGAGAGAAGTTCAGATTCAATAAATGGGGCAGGATTAAAATAGCAGCTCATCTTAAATCAAAGAAAATTCACTCTGAAATAATAAAGAATGCACTTGATTTAATTGATAATGAGCAATATATTGAAGTTCTGAAAGA
>CAYWEQ010000113.1:0-1842 GCA_964457185.1 uncultured Rikenellaceae bacterium | reverse complement strand
TATCCCACCGGATGGTTCAGCAATATATGCTGGCTCTCTTTCAGCTTTAATAATTCTCTAATCTTATCAGCACCGGGACAACTGGCTCTTGGACGTGTTTTCAAACCGGTCCCTGCACAAAACAGGGATATGTTCTGGGATACTATTCCACAGTTAATCCTGGCCCATCCAAGTCTCTCGATTTCATCACCGTAACGATACCTGGAGATATCAGTAATCAGAACAAGATTTACCGGAGCATCAGTAGGCCCCGGTAAATCGCGATGATCACCGCTTACTAAAGGATTAAGGAGATGATTCTTTGCATCATAAAAAAAAATACCATCCTCCATGAACGGATAAATATCAATATCCTGCGCATTTGTGGACGATGAGGCTGTCCTTTTTCCTTCAGCAGGCCGGTTAATGCCGTTTGCAGCCCAGAGCAGATCGGAGAGATCCTGCAGGCTAAGTTTTTGTGTTGACCACTCCCGGACTGAAGCTCTTATATCAAGAGCCCTCATCACAGGATGTCCTCTTTCTTTATCGGGCTTAAGAAGTGTAACTGGTTTTAGTTCCGGAGCCAAAATTCTGCTTATTGATGAAATTACAGACAAAGAAATGAATTATTTTTTCATCTGTAGCAATTAAAATTAAGTGGATTCTTTACACTTTATCTTGAAGTGGCTTGAATTTCAGTCTCAGGCTGTTGCTGACAACACTTACTGAGCTCAGGGCCATTGCTGCTCCGGCGATCATCGGATTAAGCAGGAAGTCCGTGAAGGGATATAACACCCCGGCGGCTATCGGAATTCCGATTACATTATAAATAAATGCCCAGAAAAGATTCTGTTTTATCGTTCTCACAGTTAGTTTTGAAAGCTTTATTGCCTGGGGGATTTTTCTCAGATCCGATGAAATAATGGTCATTTTGGCAACATCCATTGCAATATCGGAACCTTTTCCCATTGCAATACTTACGTCGGCCTGAGCAAGTGCCTGCGAATCGTTTATCCCGTCACCTGCCATGGCCACTATTTTTCCCTGCTGCTGAAGCTGCCTGATGAAATCATGCTTGACCTGCGGTAAAGCTTCAGCCACATAGCTGTCTGTTCCGGCTTCTGAGGCAATTGATTTTGCCGCAGCCTCATTGTCGCCGGTCAGCATATGCACTTCAATGCCGAGGTCATGCAGGTTTCTGATTGCCTCCACAGAAGACTCTTTTATCCTGTCAGCAACTGAAATAACTGCAAGAACCTGTTTATTATCTGAAAAGAATGAAACTGTATTTGCTTCACTCTGCCATTTATCGGCATATTGCTCCAGTTCGTTATCGATAGAAATTCTATTTTCAGCCAGTAGTCTTCTGTTGCCGATAAAATACTCCTCCTGACCGATTACTGCTTTAACTCCCATCCCGGTAATACTCTCAACATGCACTGAAGGAGAGTTGCCTTTTATTCCTGAATTCCCGAGATACCTGATAACAGGTTCTGCAAGTGGATGCTCGCTGCCTCTTTGAATTGAGAGAAGAATTCTGCTGCCTCTTTCAATTTCAGTTATTTTGTTCCACACAATCCCTTTTACTACGGGTTCGCCCATTGTTATTGTACCTGTTTTATCCAGTACAACTGCATTTACCTTATGGGTAACCTCCAGACTTTCAGCATCCTTTATCAGGATACCGTTGTCGGCCCCTTTGCCTATGCCCACCATTATTGCTGTAGGAGTGGCAAGGCCAAGTGCACACGGACAGGCAATTATCAGAACTGTGACAATAGCCAGCAGGCTGTGTGTCAATGCATTTTCTGTACCTGAAAAAAACCATATTACTCCGCTTATAAGGGCTATTGAGATCACGAC
>CAYWEQ010000112.1:0-6372 GCA_964457185.1 uncultured Rikenellaceae bacterium | reverse complement strand
AATTTAATCTTTGGCATTACAGTTTCTCATTAAATGATTAATCCAAAAGATAAATTCAATGTTATACGTTTTTCAGTGATGCAGCAAAATTCTGCGTCAGGCTGAAACCTGCTTCGTCAATTTTAAAGGTATATGAATCAATATTTGAAGTGAAGAAGTTGAATGCAAGGATTGCCAGAGTTGATCCGGTGATACCGAATGCAGTGTTGACAAGAGCTTCAGAAATACCCTGTGAAAGAGCAAGAGCATCGGGAGCTCCGGACTGAGCAAGAGCCGCAAATGCGCGGATCATTCCAAGCACTGTTCCAATAAGACCGATCAGCACTGATACTGATGCCAGGGTTGAGAAAATCACCATATTCTTGGAAAGCATTGGAAGCTCAAGAGCTGTGGCTTCTTCAAATGATTTCTGGATTGAAAGAATTTTCTGGTCTTTTTCAAGTTCTTTATCCTGCTGGAGGCTGCGGTAACGTGACAATCCCGCTTTCATGACATTGGCAAGAGAACCTTTCTGCTTGTCACACTCTTCAAGAGCTTCTTCAATCTTGTCTTCTGAAAGCAGTGTTTGAAGTTTACGAACAAATATATTTATTCTGCCTTTCCCTTTTGCCCTTGAAAGAGTGATGAGCCTTTCAATTATGAAAATGATAAGAACCAGAACGCAGGTCATAAGAATAGGAACAATAAAACCACCTTTGTAAATAATTCCCAGGAAGTTTCCTTCCAGCGCATGGCCTTTAGGATTACCTCCTTCGAAATTTATCGGATTACCCATTACATTGACAAACAATAAATAGGATACCACAAAAGCTATTAAAATAGCACTTGCTGCGAAAATATTCTGCAGCGCATCTTTGAACGTACTTCCTTGTTTACTCATTTTTATCGATTTGTTTAGGTTTAAGATTTAACAATTCGCAAATATATATATTATCAATTGTTTTTTTCAAACAATGTAATAAATTATTGTTAACCTTTTTGAGAAGTTTATTTACTATCCTCAATCAAAAAGACCGCCAGACAGCCCGATACCCCTATACTTTTTACCTGAATTTACTTCAGCGCAGACTTAACCTATTTTTCAAGTGAAACGTTATATACTCTCGACTTAGTTATCGGTACTTCTTTTGTTGTGTATCCTTTAGCGCTGATTATCAGTATTTCAGAGCCCTGAGGAATTTCGAACTTATATTCACCCCTGGTATTGGAGAGGTTTTCTGCTGCTGTATCCTTTACCCTGATTGAGGCATAAGGAATTACTGCTCCGGTTGCAGCATCTTTCACAACACCTTTGATCTCGTTGGGATTGATACCTTTCCTGACAGAAGCTTCAAATTCATGTATATAATTTATCTGGCTCTTTGCTGAAGCATTATTCGGATCTATTGCAAGGATTTTATTATATGCATCAGCTGCTCTTGCCAGGATAGGGAGCCTTCCTTCATTAGTCTTTTCATTGGAAGCCATTCTTAATTCAAGCGATCCAAGTCCGTTGTAACCCCTTATCCTGGCATCTTTGTTATCCGGGCTCAGATTGATCATCCGGTTATAATAGTCTTTTGACTGGCTGTAATTATCCGCCATCATATGGTAATATCCAAGGTAACCGCATGCTTCAACCATTTCCCCGTCATTCTTCAGAGAATCTGACTTGGAAACATTAAGAACCTTTTCAAACTTCGGTTTTGCCAGTCCCAGCTTTGAATCAGGATCCATTTTTGAATATGTCCTGGCGATCCAAACAAAAGCCGGAATGTGATCGGTCCATTTCTTCAAAATAACATTGAAGACTGAATCCGCTGTTTTGTATTTTTCACCATTATAATATGCCCTCCCGATCTGCATGTATTCTTCGGGCTTTTCATTGGCAGGATTGATAAGCTTGACCCATGTTCGGGCAGCTTTGTCATAGCGCCTGTTTGCATAATAATTACCAGCCATTTCACTCAGCACACTTTTGTCCTGCGGTTTCATCTCAAGGACTTTGGCATACTCAGCAAATCCCATATCAAGCTCCTTTTCTGCCCTGGCAACATCAGCCTTCAGATTGGTTACCTTAACGGTAAGATCATCGACTGCAGGTTTTATCTTCGGCTTATTAGCTGCTGAAGCAGATGCATACCTTGATTTTTCCCTGTCCAGTTGCTGCTCAAGGTTTGCCAGCTCATCAACTAATTTTGGGTAATTCTGATTCTTCTTCATCAGTATCCTTGCCAGGTAGTGATGGTCTTTCCACAATATTCTTTCCTCAGAAACTGTTTTGAACAGTTCTTCCATATATGAAAGAGCTTTACTGTAATCGGGATTTTTCATTTCATAATAGGAATAACCTGCAAGACGGTTCAGGAATGACCTCGATTTATCAATAGCAAGTATCTCCTCAACATTCTTGATCACTTCAGGATAGTCACCTGCATAAAAGAGAGATGTAACATATCTTGTCTGGGCCGGTATATTGCCGGCACTCAGCTCAAGGTACTTCTTATAATTTGCTTTTGATTGCTCAAGTCTCTGTGCCATCCAGTAAAGCTGTCCAAGTTCCCTGTATGCCGGAGCATAATTGGCATCAAGCCCTATGGCTTCCTCAAAATAAGGTCTGGCAGCTTCCAGACTCTTGCCTCTCACATAAATGCTCCCTATTTTCATAGCAGCAGTAGGTGAGGTGGGATCAGCAAATTGAGCCAGGTTATAATTCCTGATTGCATTTGAGCCGTCATTTGCCAGAATATAGATATCTCCGGTTATAAGGAAGATTTCAGGATTTTTTGGATCAATCTTAATAGCATGTCTTATTAACGGAAGTGCTAAAGATGTATCAACTTCCCGCTCACTATAATCAATATATGATTCGGCTATTTTAGCCAGCGCAAAAGCATATTCTTTGGCAGGCGGGACTATCTTCTTGATCTTTTTATAGGGGAGAAGGAAACTTCTTGCTTTAGTACGCATCTCATCAGCAGTTTTGTTATCTCCCGTAAGGAACGCAATTTTTGCAAGTCCTGTATAGTTGAGCGGATCATTTGCATTTGCATTTACACCTTTCTGGAAAATATCCTTTGCTTTATTCATGGCAAGTGTAAACGAGTTGGATATAGTATCCGAATAGTATTCAAGAATTGCATTCTCGCCGAGATAGAAATAGTATTTGCTGTTTGAAGGTTCTTTCTGAATCAACTGCTGAAGCATCTCACCGGCTCTATCGTATTGCTCGCTTTTTGTCAGCAGCAGCGATGTATTAAGGTCCTGAGCATAATTATTGATTGTGACCATTCCTGCCAGTATCGCTGTCAGAATCAACCCCTTTTTCATAAATGAACGTTTCATAACTGTTTTTTTATTTTGGACTCAATTATACAAATTTTTTCAAACTTTTAAGTTATTTGTTCTATATATTGTTTGTATTGTCTTGTTTCTTGTTTCTTGTTTCTTGCTTGTTTGGTCTTCTTATTCCGTCTTCATCTGTATCAGTCTAATAGGCATTGTAGCCGGAGCCAGTCCGGATTTAAGAACTATTCTCTGCCCCTGTTCTGCCGTTACCCATTGAATAAATCCAGAACCAAGACCGCTGAAAGTCTCCCGCGAAATAAGGAATACTTCTCTGGTAAACGGATATTCTTTGGTAACAATGAATCCCTGGTCAGGTCTGTAGTACGATCCGTCATTAATATACTGCCGGGATACTCCCAGCACATTAATCTTCTTGATATATTTCACATTCTGCGGATCGTCCTTATCGCTTATCCAGTTCTTGCTGACAATTCCGAGAGCGTCAGGATTTCTGGAAACGAAATCAATGACCTCCAGATTGCTGTTCACAGCAAAAAAGTTAACCGGAAGACTTCCCTTTATCTCAAAAAGTTCCTTGAAATACCTGATATTTCCCGACTTTGTATTATCGAAGATGATGCGGATGCTACCCAGCTTTGATTTTGGATCAAGATCTTTCCATTCGGTCTTTACTCCGAGAAAGATATCTCTGATATCGTTATAATTGACCAGCGTATCATAGTTTCTCCTGTTTGTAACCAGGGCTAGTGCATCCCAGGCAAAGGTTATAGTTCGTGCAACTATAAGTGTATCTCTAAGATACTGTATCTGGTCTTCGGTAAGCCTTTTACTTGTTACGATCACCTTGACTGAATCATTCATAAAGTCATTGATTACATCGAACTCCGGCTTGTACAGAGGTTTGATCCTTGCATTTAGATACAACTGTGTAAAAGTAAAGACCTCAGTATCTACCAGAGGCTGGAATGACTCATCAGCAATAATCTTGATGTTGCCCCTGGTAGGAGTTTCATCTGATCCGGTTGTCCCGCTCTTGCAGGAACTGAAGGTTATTATCAGTCCAAGAAAAAAATAGCGCAAACCTGAAAGGAAGCTTTTAATAAATGATCTGTTCACTTTAAGTCTGTTGGCAGCAAATAAGTTACGGCACGCAATATTAATAAAATTTTTAATAATTGTTGTCATGATCATACCCTGTTAATTTTATTAAACGTATCATACTCACTACCGCAAAGTATGTGCCAAGACATGTCTCAGTGCCTGCTATTTTTACGGATAGGAACAGAATCAATCTATGTCAGTGTCTTTGGTAAAAAACAGCTTGTAAATACTTACAGAAGCTCTGTAGAACCTGTAAAGGCCATAAAAGAGAAACGTTCCGCCTACTATAATCAGCAGTGCCCTGTCTACCTTAAAAAAATCAGAAAAGAACAGGAGGAATATCCCCGCGCCCAGGTAAAATAAAGCCATAAAGAACCTGAGTATAGCCTGCAACTGCTGAAGCATTTTACTGTCTTCCATATCACAATCTTTCTGGCGCTAAGAAACAAAAATTCAGATAAATATCAAAAGCTAAAGAAATATGCAGGCATCACCGTAGCTGAGAAACCTGAATTCATTCTCCATGGCATAAGCGTAGATCTTCTTCCACTCATCACCAACATATGCTGAAATTAAAAGAAGGAGACTGCTTTTTGGCTGGTGAAAATTTGTGATCATGCCATTTATAACCCTGAACCTGTAACCAGGGACTATCATGATATTTGTGGAAGCCCGGATAAATCCATGTTCCCTTTTGTCAATGATATTCATAAGCATTCCAAAAGATTCCTGCATGCTGACCTCCCTTTCTTCATCCACCCATTCCCATTGATCAACAACAGGTATATTATCAAGGACACCCTTATTGTTCAATGCTTTCACACCAAGCCAATACAGACTTTCAAGTGTTCTTACGCTTGTTGTGCCAACTGCAATTCTTTTCCCTTCAGCTTTAAGAATAGTTCTTAGTTCTTCACGGTTTATATGAAAATGTTCGCAGTGCATTTTATGCTGTGAGATCTCCTTTGCTTTAACCGGCTGAAAAGTACCAGCCCCGATATGCAGAGTCAATTCAACAGATCTTATCCCCTTTGCAAGAATATTTTTCAGGACATGAGGTGTGAAATGCAAGCCGGCTGTTGGTGCAGCAACTGATCCGTCATTCTTTGAATAAACGGTCTGGTACCTGATATAATCATCCTTCATATCTTCCCGCCTGACATATGGCGGCAGGGGGATATGTCCCAGGGATTCAAGAACTTCTCCGAAAGTTATATCAGAAGAATTCCAGCTGAAGCGGACCTTCCATGCATCTCCGACAGGTTCAATTTTTTCTGCCAGCAGCCTGTAATTTTTACCTTTGTGCATAAAGCCAGATGTCATGGCAACAGATTTCCATTTCTTCAGGTTCCCGACCAGGCATTTCCATTCCACAGGTCCAGAGGAGCTGAATGCCATTCCGTATTCGGGCGGAGACAATGGTTCAAGACATAGGATCTCAATTACCGCTCCTGTCTCCTTGCGGAAGAGAAGCCTGGCCCTTATTACTCTCGTATTGTTAAATATCAGGAGTGAATCATCAGGCAGACAATTATGAATATTTCTGAAAATATCTCCGGAGATAATACCTTTATTATATATGAGCAGTTTTGACCTGTCTCTTTCCTCAGCCGGGAACTGCGCAATCCGCTCCTCAGGGAGATCATAATCATAATCATCAATATTTATCTCCGGAATTCTTTTCATTACCGTCTCACCGTTGTACCGTTGTACCGTTATACCCGTTACAATAGCATGCAAAATTATGAATTTTATATCTAACCTTATTCAGGGGGATTTATTACCTTTGCACCGCAGCAGGCTGTTCCATCGTCCCGTACTGAGCGTAGCGAAGTCGGGAAGGAAAGTCCGGGCAACACAGAGCACCATGCTTCCTAACGGGAAGATATCCGCGAGGGTATTGAAGTGTAACAGAAAATAACCGCCCTGAGCGTAGCCGAAGGGAAAGGGTGAAAAGGTGAGGTAAGAGCTCACCGGTTCCGG
>CAYWEQ010000111.1:3032-6402 GCA_964457185.1 uncultured Rikenellaceae bacterium | reverse complement strand
AGGATTAACATTAAAGAAATTATAAAAGTTTGAGAATATTTGTTTTTTAAGTTCGTCTGCAGTAATTCCAAGGTCAGCTGATACCTTATTATATATATCCCTGATATCAACATCTGCACCGTCAGTTTCAAGAAATATACGTTCTACAGGCAAGCTTTTTACCAGTTGCGACGATTCCGGTTTCAATATGAAATCGAACCAGAAAGAGATATACATCCCTTTTGAAATCAGCTGCATTGCAAGATCAGGCTTCCCCCTGAACCCATGAACCAGCCATGGCATCCTGGGATTAAATTTTTTGTGTTCCCGGAGCAGTTCATCCCATGCCCTTACGCAGTGGATAATAACCGGTTTGTTTAATTCTTCAGCAATTATAACCTGCTCTTCAAAGGTTTTTCGCTGCAGATCCAATGAAGGACCTTTTATCTTGTCAAATCCTGTTTCCCCAACAGCGATGACAGAAGGATGTGCTGTTAATTTAATGACAGATGCTATCAGCCTGTTATGACTGGATTCATCAAGATGCCATGGATGAATTCCGCAGGTAAATAAAATCCCCGGAATGTTTTCAGGTTCCCTTTCTTTATGAGCCATAAGCACTTCGACTGAAAAAACACCCTTGACCGGACTGGCATCATGTGTATGAATATCAATATAGTCGTCTTTCCCGGGAAGATTCATTGTAACTGACTTCCAATAACAGAAATTCCCTTTTCAATGCGGTTGATCGTCTCCTCCTTCCCTAACCAAGAGATAATATCAAACAGATGCGGACCCCGGGAGGCTCCGACAATGACCAGCCTGAAAGCATTCATTACAGCACCTGCATTATATCCTTTTTCAGTGATCCAGCTTTTAACAGTCTGTTCGGTGATTTCAGGAGTAAATTTATCAATACCATCCAGAACTGACTTAAGTTCAAGTAATTGAGCAGGTGTTTCAGGCTGCCAGCGCTTCTTTATGACCTCTCTGTCGTATTTATCCGGACTGCGGAAAAAGAAATCTGCCTCATTCCATATATCTTTTACAAAGCTTACCCTTTCCTTGACAAGATCTATAATGGTTTCAAGATCACCGATATCATGATGATAACCCTGTGCCCTGAGATAATCCCTGAATTCGAGGGCAAGCTGGTTATTGCTACGCTGCTGGAGATAATGGTGGTTGAACCACCTGGCTTTTTCAGGATCAAACCGTGAACCCGATTTATGCACTCTCTCAATGGAAAAGGAATTGATAAGCTCATCAATACTGAAGATCTCCTGTTCAGTTCCGGGATTCCATCCCAGCAAGGCAAGCATGTTTACAAAAGCTTCAGGATAATATCCTTCTTCCCTGTAGCCTTTTGCTGTTTCACCATACGGCCAGAAGAGCGGGAAAACAGGAAATCCCATTTTATCACCGTCACGTTTGCTTAGTTTTCCTTTCCCGTCAGGCTTCAGGAGAAGAGGAAGGTGTGCAAAGAGAGGTGTTTCCCATCCAAAAGAGCGGTAAAGCATGAAATGCAGCGGAAGTGATGGCAGCCATTCCTCTCCGCGTATAACATGGCTTATTTCCATAAGGTGATCATCAACCAGGTGTGCCAGGTGATAGGTCGGCATACCGTCCGATTTGAAAAGGACCTTATCATCAAGAGTGCTGGTATTCACTGCTATGTGTCCGCGTATCATGTCATCAAAATGAAAATCCTCATTCGATGGCATCTTATATCTGATTACATAGGGCTCACCCCTTTTAAGAAGGTCTTTCCACCGGGATTCAGGGATTGATAACGAATTGTGCAGCTTACTCCTGACCGATCCATTATAGATAAAAGTTCTGCCCTCTTTTTCTGCACTCTTCCTCAATTCTTCAAGCTCGTCAGTTGTATCAAAGGCATAGTATGCATCACCCTTATCCGCCAGGATATCAGCATATTGCCTGTAAATTTGTTTTCTGTCGCTCTGACGGTAAGGACCGTAATTCCCTCCTTCATCAATCCCTTCATCAATTTTTATTCCGCACCATTTGAGCGACTCAATAATATATTCTTCGGCGCCTTCAACAAATCGCACCAGGTCAGTGTCTTCAATTCTCAGTATGAAGACACCCTTATTCTTTTTTGCATATAAGTAATTATACAAAGCAGTCCTGACACCTCCGATATGGAGAGGACCCGTAGGACTTGGAGCAAAACGTACCCGAACCGGTTGCATAGATTGAAAATCTTGTTAATACGATACAAAGATATGTAAACCGTAACATAAATTAATAGTATGGCATTAGTCTGGTTTTGATACAGTATAATTGTATTAAATTTGTAATCAGCCTGAATATCACAAAGCTTTAATAATTCAGCCGTATGAAGAAGATGAAAGCTCTGGTAAAAGCCCGCCCGGAAAGAGGTCTGTGGATGCAGGAGGTCCCTGTTCCCGAACCGGGAGTGAATGATGTCATCATAAAAGTTAAAAAATCAGCTATTTGCGGTACAGATCTCCACATTTACAGGTGGGATGAATGGTCACAGAAAACCATTAGAACACCCATGGTGATAGGACACGAATATATGGGTTATATTGAAAAGATCGGGGCCGGTGTAACTAACCTTAAGATCGGCGACCGTGTAACAGGCGAAGGTCATCTTGCCTGCGGACATTGCCGTAATTGCCGGCGCGGGAAGGAACATGTATGCGAAAATTCCATCGGGATAGGTGTACATACTGACGGATCCTTTGCCGAGTATGTAAAGATCCCTGCAATAAATATTGTACCTCTTGATAAAAGGATTCCTGATGACTGGGCAGCAATAATGGATCCGTTCGGCAATGCCACTCATACCGCACTTTCTTTTCCTCTCCTTGGTGAAGATGTACTTGTCACGGGAGCAGGACTTATCGGGAGTATGGCTGTTGCAATCGCCAGATATTCAGGTGCAAGATTTATTGTTGCCAGCGATCTCAGCGATTACCGCCTCGAGATAGCAAAGAAAATGGGAGCAACACTTACCGTGAATCCTGCAAAGGGAGAAAAGATCTCCGATGCCGTTAAAAAGCTGGGAATGAGAGGATTTGATGTGGGACTTGAAATGTCCGGGTCTCCAAAGGCTTTTATCGAAATGATAAGCAATATGTATAACGGTTCAAGTATCTCGCTTCTCGGAATACTGCCGTCAGATTTTGAAGTTCCATGGAGTGATATCATCTTCAAGGCCATCACCCTGAAAGGAATCTACGGGAGAGAGATGTGGGAAACCTGGTACAAAATGGAAATGATGATAATAGGCGGCATTGACCTTAATCCTGTAATAACTCACCGCTTTCATATTGATGATTTTCAAAAGGGATTTGATGTCATGGAGGAGGGAAATTGCGGAAAGGTTATCCTTAACTGG
>CAYWEQ010000111.1:0-2932 GCA_964457185.1 uncultured Rikenellaceae bacterium | reverse complement strand
ATATGTCAAATTTTGGCCTTTATAAGGAAAGGATCAAAGATTTTGATTGGTCCATTGCTGAGGCGGAGCTTGAGTACAGGGACGGAAGTGTTTTAAACATCGGATGGTATTGTTCCGACCGTATCTGTTTACAAGGTAAAGGTGGTAAAACCGCTCTCATTTATGAAGGATTCGGGGGGATAAAAAAGAAATATACTTTCAATGATATCCGCATTGCAGGTAACATTATCGGCGATTTCCTGCGTAAACTGGGGATTAAAAGCGAAGACAGGGTGTGCCTTTTCATGGACAGGATCCCGGAATTATATTTATCGTTCCTTGGTGTACTCAAAATAGGAGCCATCGTACAACCGCTCTTTTCCGCTTTTGGTGATGAATCTCTTTTTATCAGGCTTGAAAATGCACAGACCAGGGCAATCATAACTCAGAGCAAACATTTATCAAAGGTCAGGAAGATCCGGGACAGACTCCCGTTTCTCGAATTTATCATAATTGTTGACCACACCAGTACAAAGAAATCCGAAAGCAGGGAAATTGCATTCAGCTTGCACGATTCGACGCCTGTTGAGAATCTGGAAATATTTCCTTCCTCTGCAGAATCACCTTCTGTACTACATTATACATCCGGGACAACCGGACAGCCGAAAGGAGTAAAACACGTTCATTACTCAATTATCGCTCAGTATCTTACAGCCAAATGGGTGCTCGATTTACAGGAAGATGACATATACTGGTGCACTGCCGATCCGGGATGGGTGACAGGTACGTCGTACGGTATTATAGGACCATGGAGCCTTGGGATTACCCAGTGTGTTCTCGATGCAGGATTTTCAGCCCAGGCATGGTACAAATTCATCAGTGATTATAAAATTACCGTGTGGTATTCCGCTCCGACAGCAATAAGATCGCTTATGAAAGCAGGAGATGAAATTGTCCGTGAATTTGACCTTTCAAGCCTGCGCCACCTTGCAAGTGTAGGAGAACCTCTTAATTCCGAAGCAGTCCTCTGGTCTATTAAAATGTTTGGAAAACCTTTTCATGATACATTCTGGCAGACTGAGACAGGTTGTATAATGATCACCAATTTCCCGGGAATGAAAGTAAAACCAGGATCCATGGGCAGATCTTTCCCCGGAATTACAGGTGTGGTGCTCGACCCCCAAAAATACGAACCTATTACTGAGCCTGGGAAAATCGGGCTTATTGCATTTCGTCCTGGATGGCCGTCAATGATGAGAAATTACTGGAATAACGAAGAGAAATACAGGGAAAAATTTATCAATGGCTGGTATCTTTCAGGTGACCGGGCGAGTATTGATAATGAAGGGTATTTCTGGTTCATTGGCCGTGATGATGATGTTATAAATACCGGGGGACATCTTGTAAGTCCTTTCGAGGTAGAATCTGCCCTGCTGGAACATCCGGCTGTCGGAGAATCAGCTGTAGTAGCTAAACCTGATGATATAAACATGGAAGTGGTTAAAGCATTTATAACTCTTAAACCGGGATTTTATCCGAGTCCTGATCTTGAACTGGAGATAATGAATTTTGTAAGAAAAAAACTATCTCCTCTTGCTATGCCGCAGGCTGTTGAATTCATCGAAAAGCTTCCGAAAACCCGGAGCGGTAAAATAATGAGAAGAGTGCTGCATGCAAAGGAATGGGGTGAGGAAATCGGGGATATTTCTACCCTTGAAAATGACTAATTCATATAAAGCTAAAATAAAAATCTTAACTGTATAAAAATTATGGAAGATATTAAAGAACTCGTCCGGGAATATGTCATCCGGGAATACCTTGATGAAGGTGAAGAAATCACTTATGACTCACCTCTTATCTCCAGTGGATATGTTGATTCCTTTTCGATGGTCTCCCTGCTGGTTTTTCTTGAAAACAAATTCAAGATCAAAATACCTCCTGAAAAAGCTACTCCGGAAGCATTTGATTCTGTTAATAAAATTATCGAGCTTGTGAACCAGTATATAATGAAATAACATCAATTATGAGCTACAGCAATAAAGTCAAAGACATATACAGGCATCAGCTGTCAGAGATCCGGAATGCCGGCATTTACAAAGAAGAGAGGTTCATTCACTCTTCCCAGTCAGCTGATATCGAAGTGGAATTTCCTACAGGAGCCGATATCAGGAAAGTAATTAATATGTGCTCTAATAACTATCTTGGATTATCAAGTCATCCTGATGTTCTAAAAGCTGCTCATGAAGGACTTGAAAAAAGAGGTTACGGAATGTCGTCGGTGCGTTTCATCTGCGGAACCCAGGATATTCACAGGGAACTTGAAAACAGGGTTACAGAGTTTCTGGGGACTGAAGACACAATTCTATTCCCTTCATGTATGGACGCAAATGCGGGAGTTTTTGAAGCTATACTGACAAGCGAGGATATAATGATATCCGACAGGCTTGTTCATGCATCCATAATAGATGGAATGAGACTGTGCAGCGCTCAGCATGATACTTTCAAACATTCCAACATGGAACACCTTGAGGAGAAGCTCCAGCTTCATGCGGATAAAAGAATCAAGCTGGTAATAACCGACGGAGTATTTTCGATGGATGGTGATCTGGCAAAGCTTTACGAAATGGTAAAGCTTTGTGAAAAATATGATGCCATGATCCTTGTTGATGATTCTCATTCCTCAGGGTTTATCGGCAGAACAGGGAGAGGAACTCATGAACATTTCAATGTGATCGGTAAAATTGATATTATAACCACCACATTCGGCAAAGCTCTGGGCGGAGCTTCCGGTGGATGTGTATCCGGCAGAAAGGAAATAGTCCAGATGTGCAGGCAGAAAGCCCGTCCATACCTGTTTTCCAATACAATATCACCAGTAATTGTTGCAGGAGTGCTGAGGGTTTTTGATATACTTTCATCAAGTACCGAAAGGCGCGATAAACTTGAAAAAAAT
>CAYWEQ010000110.1:0-6416 GCA_964457185.1 uncultured Rikenellaceae bacterium | reverse complement strand
TTAAGTGGTATCGATTCACCTTCAACAGGGGAAATACTATTCGAAGGCACTCCCTACAATAAGCTCACACATGAAGAGCTTTCAAATATCCGCAGGAAAAAAATAGGACTGATCTTTCAGAATTTTAATCTGATCCCGTCATGGACTGCACTTGAGAATGTTGAATCGGCTTTGCTTAATAGTAATTTATCCCTTGAGGAACGTACCCGAAAAGCGATTTCAATGCTCAAGAAGATGGAACTTGGAGAAAGGCTGGATAACCTGCCGGTCGAACTTAGTGAAGGTCAGCAGCAGCGAGTTGCTATTGCCAGAGCTTTGATAAACGAACCCTCCCTTATTATTGCAGATGAACCAACCGGAAATGTTGATGATGATACTGCCAATGATATGCTGAATATTCTTATTCCATATATTAAAGAGAAAAAAAGCGCCATGGTAGTTACAACACATGGTGTCTTTACTGGTATGCATCTTGCTGACCGGATTTTCCACCTGAAAGATGGTTTGCTCACTCAGATAAGCAAATAAGAAACCAAAAATATATGGTTTTTTACTTTGATATTTTTTTCTGAAATTCGCAGGTACTGGAATTAATATCTGTATAAAAACAATCAATATGAGAAAAGGTTTATTATTACTGGCAGTAATTGCAATGGCAGCATTCAGCTGTCGGAAGGATGAAAAGCTGGTTGAGCTAAGGTTCTGCGCTGATGTAATATCGAGTAATCCCTGTGTCGGAGAAGATACTGTTTTTATACGTGGAACTGATGTATGGGCACAATTATTGCTTAAGCCGGGATTTAAAGATACTGCCGTGATTGGCAAATTTTATGGCTTTCAGAACGGCGAAAGAGTATTCATAGAAAGTAAAGTACATGAGCTCGAAGAATATGAGAAAATTGTTATGGAACCACTTTTCCTGAATATTTGCGGCAATTTTGTGGTTGAGTTTTATGATACCAAAGGAAAACTGCTCGCCAGAAAGGGATTTGAGATTTTATAAAAATAATTTTGTAAATAAAAAAAGCATCTGCCAACTGGCGGATGCTTTTTTTATTACATTATTCGTTTCAGGATCAATATCCGGGGTTCTGAACCAGAACACCAGGTTGAAGATCAAGTTGAAACTGAGGAACTGGCTGATATTCATCATGATTCATATTAAATTGGTAACCTTGCATAACGGTTCTAATCCTCAAATCAGCCTGTTGAAATGCATTCAGAGTGGCCGCCATATCTACTCTCATACCGCCCGGAAGTTTATCCCAGCGTCTGAGATCAAAGAAACGCATTCCTTCTGTGGCAAATTCAAGGCGTATCTCCCATTGAACAGCTCTCATGGCCTCCTCCGGACTAGCAAAAGCAGGATATTGCCCGATTTTATAATTGGCAGCAGGCTGCGACCAGTCAATAGAAGCGTTGGATACCAGATAATCACCTGCATCCGTACCCGGACCCCATGGATATACAGATGGGGGAAGTTGGGTTATCAGGACTTTTCCCATTACAACTTCATTGTCGGCGCGGTCACGGATCATATTAACATAAGTGCGGGCGGTTGGGAGATCACCTTCAAAGGCAGCACATTCAGCCCTCCATAAGAGAACATGGGTATAACGGATATACCGGTAATTGTTTGCATTATTCCCGGTCATCCATCCTGTAGTGGTGGAGAGGGAATAACGTTCCGACTGCCAGAAGAAGGGTTTTGAAGCGGGCATATTGGGCCCTCCCCAGGGTTGATTACGACACCAGTCACGGCCACGGTTGATACCCCAGTCACGGTAAGGAATACCCCTGCGGCTGACAGTCCAGTCAAGGCGGGGATCAACTTCATCAGTAAAGGGCACGAATGTCTCTTCAGAAGCAACACCCTGATCGTTTGCCAGGTCTGTAACCTGGAATGTATCAAACATTGGCAGTCCGTTTGCATCCACCCTGTAAGCATTTACAAGGTTCTGCGATGGTGTATGGAAGCCGCAGCACATACCAATATCCGAACCGTGTGGCCAGTTAAGCCCGATACCCATTTCTGCATTACCTGAACAGCAGGCACCATCATTTACATTCGCCTGTATCTCAAAAATGGATTCCTTATTGTTGTTATTGGCAATCTCGTAATTATCCAGGAAATTGGGCATCAGTTCAAAACCACCGCCGTCAATAATCTCCTGCAGCAGAGGTTTAGCTTCCGCATAATTCAGTTCCTGGAGGTACGCTCTTGCCGCCAGCGCTTTAGCAGCCCATTTTGTGGGCCGTCCAGGATCACTTTGCCTGTGTGGCAAAATGCCCGCAGCATATGTCAGGTCGTCAACAATTTGATTCAGAACGGCATGTGCCGGATTATCATTGGTTATTTTGCTGGCATCTCCGCCTGCTGCTTCAATGGTTTCCAAAGTCAGGATGGGTATTTTATCCCCAAATACAAGCCATGCTTCAAAGGTATACATAGCCCTGAGGAAACGTGCTTCCGCCCGGAACTCGGCTTCAACTTCCGGATCAAGAGTGGTAAGCCCTATGATCCTTAATATATCATTGCACCGAAATGTACCCATACCAAGGCACAATTTCCACTTATCTGCCGGGTAGTTGTTATCAGTAAGAACATCCCACCGCTCAATCGCGTTTACTGTTATCTGGTCAGTTTCTTCAGACCCTTTGTATGCATCGTCCGATGCAGCGGATCCATAAGTCCAGTTCTGTATAGATGCACCCCAGGATACCTCCCAGACAGCACCGCCGTCGATTATTCCGTATGCTCCGATTAGCAAGGCATTTATACCTTTTTCATTGTAAAAAACGGTTTCTGATGAAGATCCCAAAGGTTCCTTAGTAAGAAATTCCTCCGAGCATGAAAATAATATGGCCACAAGTGCGAAAGAGGCCATAATGATCATTATTTTTTTCATAGTTTTTTATGTTTTAAGATTTATAATTTTTATAAATCATTATAACCCAAGTGTTAATCCAAAAAGGATCTGACGTGGTGTTGGCCATGCACCCTGATCCAGTCCCATTTGATCACCAGATGAATTATATTCAGGATTAAGACCGGTGTACTTGGTAAGAGTAAAC
Organism: uncultured Rikenellaceae bacterium; assembly: GCA_964457185.1. Lineage (GTDB taxonomy): Bacteria > Bacteroidota > Bacteroidia > Bacteroidales > VadinHA17 > LD21. The sequence goes on along the minus strand of CAYWEQ010000110.1, from coordinate 3,341 downwards.
AGGTTGGTTGCCTGAACGTATACACGGAGGTTTCTCAACGTTAATTTGCTGGACCACTGCTGAGGCAGGGTATACCCTATCATCAGACTTTTCAGCCTGAGGAAAGAGGCGTCTTCAATAAAATGTGTGGAAGGCTGCTGCGAACCATCAGCCAGGTCAAATAATGGCAGGGTGGCATCCGCATTGCTGTTAAGATAAGGGCTATCCCATGATTCTTTCAGAGCTCTCTGGCTTATACCGCCATTGAACTGGCCAAAGTCGATCCAGCGGTTTACATAATTGATCATTTCATTCCCATAGCTGCCGTAAAAGAATGCATTAAGATCGATATCGCCATAACCCAGGTCTATGTTCAATCCTCCGGTAAAATCGGGATGGGGACTGCCAATATAGTCCATATCATCGGGATCGATCACACCATCATCATTTAAGTCACGGAATTTGAAATGGCCGGGTTCGTTTGTATAACCAGGAAAATCCGGAGCATCTGCAGCTTCTGCATCATCCTGGATTATACCATCCATGTAGTATCCATAGAACTCAGGGAATGCAGTACCAACCGTTGCTCTTGTGTAGTTTATCTGGCGTAATCCACCTGCAATAATCTCTTCTTCAACATCCTCTGAAAGCTTCATGATCTCATTATGATAACGAGATATGGTGGCAGATGCACCATACCTGATCTTGCCGCTCAGGGCAGTATTGTGATACCCGAGTTCGATGTCAACCCCCGTATTCTTCATTTCACCTATATTAACATAAGGTGCATCTGCTGTTCCATTAACCTGTGGTATTTGAAGCCGGTAAAGCATATCAGTTGTATACCTTCTCCATAGGTCGATTTTGAAATTCAGAGTATTATTCAGGAAAATAGCATCCAGTCCGCCATCAAGTGTAGAGGTAGCTTCCCATGTCACATCGGGATTCCCGATGGCGCTAGGCTGGAAACCTTGAACTGATGAAGTGTTGGCACCGGTAATGTCATAAGCAGAGTGCATAATATGAGTACCGTATGTGGAAAAGACATTATAGTTCCCGATCCTGTCATTACCTGACTGGCCCCATCCAAAACGTACTTTGAGGAAATCAAGCCAGCCTCTGGTTCCCGCCATGAAATCCTCCTCTGTCAATGCCCAGGCTACCGAGAATGCCGGGAATATTGCATAACGGTTTTCGGCGCCAAAACGTGATGATCCGTCGCGGCGTAGAGTAAAGTCAACCAGGTATCTTCCCAGGTAGTCATAATTCAAACGTCCGAATATCGAGAAAAGTGCCCATTCCGAACTTGATCCGTTGTTAGTCTGGTTTATTTCCCCTACATCCAATTGCATGTAGTTAGGATCGATTGAGAAATACTGTGACCTGCCTGCATCCGTCCAATTATAAGTGTTTTCTATTGCCTCTGTTCCCAGGATAACGTTCAGATGGTGCGAATTAGCAATTGTGGTGACATAAGAAAGGGTATTATACCAGTTCCACTGGAAAGAATTAGAGTTTTGAACGGAAAGTCCATCAATCCTGTTAGGTTCGGACATTTCGAAATTAGCAAGGGTGTAATATTTTCCATTCCATAAATCTACATTGTATCCGAGCAAACTCTTAAAGCTGAGTCCCTGTAAAATATTAATTTCAGCAAATATGTTGCCCAGTACACGGTAGGTCTTTCCAGTGTTGTTCCTGGCACGGTACAACTGTGCAATCGGATTCTGCATGTTTCCCATAGCAGGAGCCTTTGAACCAGCAAAATTACCCATTATATCATACACAGGTACAATAGGCTGGGAACGGTATCCCTGAGAAATGACAGTTCCTTCACCATTATCGCCAAGATCACCTAACTCATTTATATAGGCAACCTGAATGGATTCTCCGGCTTTCAGCCACTTGGTGAACCTGGCATCGGTATTAGCCCGGAAAGTGAATCTCTTGAAGCCGGTATACCTCAATATACCTTCTTCATTCAGGTAATTTGTTGAGAAAGAGTATGTTGCATTGTCACCTCCACCACTTACCGAAAGGTCTACTTCATTGTATTTAGCGTTCCTGTACATCTCATCATACCAGTTTGTCCCCTCCTTATTTGCAGGGAATATTACATAATCAGGATAGTTATAAAGAGAGGCATCGGTACCTGGATCACCGATCATTGCACCTGCAGGAAGAATAAAGTCGGGAATTCTCGGAGTGGCGCCGCTTCCATACTGGGGATGAGAGTAATTTACACCCGGAACAAGACCCTTTGCTCTGGCTTGCATCCATAACGCCTCACCATATTCCTCAGTGTTGAGCAGATCATACTGATTAACTGCCTTGGTTATCCCGGTGCGGACGCTCAGATTAACACTAGCCTTTTCTCCTGCACGGCCGTGTTTGGTGGTAATAATGACAACACCATTTGCACCCCGGGTACCATAAATCGCGGCTGAAGAAGCATCTTTGAGAATGGTAATGGATTCAATATCGGCGGGGTTAAAGCTACTACCGGGAACAGCCGGTACTCCGTCGATAATGTAGAGAGGATCATTGTCATTGATCGTACCCAATCCGCGTACGCGAACAGTGGCTCCACCACCGGGAACATTAGCCTTGGTGATAGTAACCCCTGATACCTGGCCCTGAATACGGCCCATCGCGGTTGCAGCGGTTGAAACTACCATTTGCTCTTCTTCCACAGTGGATACTGAACCTGTCAGCGATGCCCTGGTCTGGGTCGCATAACCGGTAACAATAATATCACCTAGCCCAAACACGTCGGGAACCATAGCTAGATCAATGGCCATACGGCCTCCTATGTTTTCCTCAGCTGTTTTCATCCCAACATAGGTGAAAACAAGTGTCTGAGCATCTCCCGGAACAGATAATGTGTACACGCCATCGATGTTGGTAATTGTACCGACGGTTGTGCCCTTTATAAGGACAGCAACTCCCGGTAGTGGTTCACCATTATCAGCGTCTGTTACCCTTCCGGAAATCTCCCTGACCTGTGCCAGTAACGTTATGCTACTAAGCACAAGCAGGGCAATAAGAAAAGTCAGTCTTTTCATAAGCTTTAGATTTAGGGTTATTAAAGGGTTAGATAAATTATAAAAGAATATTGAATGAAATATTCTTCGCATGTTGATCAGCTTAAAAAACTCAAATGAATGGTCAAATCTCAAGATGCTGGTAATTTTCGGGGTGAAAAATTAATAAAATAGTTATATAATACCAAATTTTAAGCGAATTTAATTTTGCACATCTTTTAACCGGGAATCCAAATAAGTTCTCAGTTCTCAGTTCTCGGTTCTCAGTTTGGAGGGTTTTGAGTGCAGGGAGAACCTATGGCTCAGTGGATTAGTGGA
>CAYWEQ010000109.1:0-6501 GCA_964457185.1 uncultured Rikenellaceae bacterium | reverse complement strand
AGGAAAACAATGGCCAGCTTTTTCATGATAAGATATTTAAGCAATAAAAATATGTAAAAATATTCTGCTTTTAATTCTGAAACTGCAGTCTTTATTACGACCTGTGAAATATCCCGGGTCTTTGACGGATGGAAAGACCTGTGTGAAACCGGTTATAAAAAATGCTGAACAAAAAATTCAACAACGGGAATCCTTTGTTTATTCCGCCAGGGTCTGTTAAGACAAAGTCCTGAAGATAAATCCCGAAAAAGTATTATACCGGCAGCCTTCCAATATGCAGCTCCTTCTGTGCTTTTGACAGATTGTCAAACAGCGGCAGATTGCGCATCTCATCAACGTCTTTATGCTTGTTGATGTTCACAATTACTATGTCACCCTTCCCTTTGCCGTATTCTCCCCTGAAATCGTAGAAACCGGCCATAATTGTCAACTGTCCTGACTGAACCAGATCTCTGTATTTTTTAAATGCAATGTTCACCTGATAATCGAGGTTCTTCTCAATAACATGGCCGTGAAGCTTCTCAAAATCCTTGCTGGTTTCCAGCTCTCTTATTGTAGGCCTCAGGAAATCAAGCTCATGCTTTATATTGTATGTCTCGTTTTCGAATCCATTCAGGTATGCCTTTATAGCTCCGCAGTCGGAATGTCCCAGGAAGAACAACATTGGAGTTTTAAGATGATAAATACCGTAATCGACAGAACCTTCAGTCGATAATATCTGGTTGCCTATATTCTGGATTGAAAAGACCTTGTTGGAAGTATCCGGCATCAGCGAATTCAGAGGTACCCTTGAATCGGAACATGTAACAAGGGTAACGTAGGGTTTTTGCTCGAAGCTGAAGCTTTCAAAATATTCACGCGGATGAGTTTGAACGAAATAGTTATTACCTAATACGATTTGTGCAACAATCTCCGGCGGAAGAATAGCCTTGGGCTTTACCGGTGCTTTTTTGATATCCGGTTCTCTCTCCCCGATTGCAGTCACAACAACGTCATGGAGAGTGTCACGCCTGCTAACATGCCCAAGCAGCTGTTCTACATCCTCGAACCTTAATATATCACGCACTTCTGAATGAGCTTCAGCCACTTTCAGTTCAATACCTCTGGCCATAAGATTCTCCTGAAACCGCTTGATCAGTCTTGCACCGCTTGAATCTATTGTGGCTGAAGTGCTCAGATCAAATATTACAACTTTCAGCGATGAACCCATCCCCTTTACTTTAGTCCATACTTTGAGATATACACTTGCCACATTGAAATATACCAGGGGTGATTCCACCCTGAACAGAAGTACACCCGGCAGCAGCTCATTATCGGGATGCCTCTTGATATCCGTATATCTGTTCGTACCGGGAATCCTGCCAAGAAAAGCAACATGAGGGCTTGAAACATTCCTGATTATGAGCGTCAGGGAAAAGAGAGCAGCTATCAGAACCCCTTTTAAAATACCGAATATTATCACTGCAACAAGCGCCGTAATCATAATAATGAAATCAAACTTGTTAACCTTGTACAGCCGCTTCATCTCTTTAATATCGAAGAGGCCCCTTATGGCAACCATGACTATTGCCGCCAGGATTACAGTAGGCAGGTTTTTCAGCAATCCTGTAAGGAATAAAAGACAGAGTCCAATAGCTAACGATGCTACTACCAGTGATAATGGCGTTTTGGCTCCTGCTTTGTCATTTACCGCAGATTGCGACAAGCCGCCGCTTGTAGGATATCCTTGTCCCAGAGAGGTTGCCAGATTGACGATACCAAGGGCAAGCAGTTCCTGTCTTGCATCAATTTCATAACCATTCTTCTGAGCCAGGGTTTTTGCCGCTGAAACGCTCTCAATATACGCGAGAAGGAAACACGCGAATGCCAGCGGGATTATGTTACCTAAGTCCTTTATATTCAGATCCGGTAAACGTAATTCCGGCAGTCCGCTTGGTATAACACCTACAGTTTTAAATCCCATTGCAGCGAGAGGTGTAAATGAAATGACCAGGACCGATATTATCACAACAACGATCGCAACGGGCTTACCGGGGAAAAACTTTTGCCCGGCTGCCAGCAGAGCAATTGCTGTAACTCCAAATATCAGTACATATAAATTTGTCTCAGGAAGCTGTTTTATAAGGAATACAAAACGGTCGATAGAACTCTCTCCTCCTGAGGGAACGCCAAAAAGCTTTGGAAGCTGGGTCAGTCCTATTGCTATAGCGGCTCCTGCCTTGAAGCCCAGCAGCACTATTTCACTTATGAAGTTTATTATACTGCTCAGGCGAAGCAAGTATGCCAGAATGCTTATTGCAGCAAACACAAGTGCTGATAACGATGCCAGGTCGACCCATCGCTGAACGTCGCCTTCCGCAAGAGTAGCAAGAGTCACTCCGATAAGCATCGAGATTGCAGAAGTTGGTCCTACCGCAAGCTGCTTCCCCGTTCCCAGCATTGCATAGAATATGCCGCCAATAAGATATCCGTAAATACCGTACTGTGGTGGCAATCCGGCCAGTGTTGCATACGCGAGTGCAACAGGTATTGCATAAGCAGCCAGGGTAAGACCGGCTATCGTGTCATCACCAAAAAGCTTCAGCGAATATTCAGGAAGCCAGGCAAGAGCAGGAATACGATTGTTCAACCCGGCTCTGAAAGAATCTTTATTCATAAAGGATAGTATAGAAGTTAAAACACCTTATAATACTAAATTAATATAATTCAATAAAAGTGGATACCTCAATTAAATAATTAACAAAATTTATTTAAAATTCATTTTAAACGAGAATTGCTATTCTCTTTAGTAATCGTAATTTTATTGACTTATTCTGAATCCTATGCATAAAATATTATTTACCGGAAGGAACAAGGCAATTAATACGGTGATTATTTCTGTTATATTGATTCTTTGCTCAATAATGGCACTCCCTCAGTCATCGAATACTATGCAGAACTTAACTGAACATCAGAAGCTGTCCCGCGATATTTTCCGGGAACTGATCGAAATCAATACCACGGTCAACACGGGAAGCACAAAAGCCGCTGTGGCCATGGCAGCACGACTTAAAGATGCAGGTTTCCCGGAAGCTGATATAAATATCGTAGGACCTTCACCCCAGAATATGAACCTGGTCGCCCGCCTGAAAGGCAAAGGCGCCTTGCCTCCTCTCCTTTTTATCGGGCACCTTGATGTTGTCGAAGCGCTTCCGCAGGACTGGTCGTTCGATCCTTTTGAATTCAGGGAAATTGAAGGCTATTTTTACGGACGGGGCACCACCGACATGAAAAATGAAGATGCTGATCTGATAGTCAACCTTATAAGACTGAAAAAGGAAGGATTCATTCCGGAACGCGATATAATTGTTGCCCTGACTGATGATGAAGAAGGCGGTCCGGCTAATGGCATCCAATGGCTTATTGCGAACCGGCGTGATCTTATTGACGCTGAATATTGTATCAATCCCGATGGCGGAGGCGGAAGTATGAAGAACGGAAAGGAGATTTTAATGGCTATCCAGACAAGCGAAAAAGTTTACACTGATTTTACACTGGAAGCTTATAATAAAGGCGGTCACAGCTCTTTACCGGAAAAGGATAATGCAATTTATCACCTTGCAGGCGCTCTGATAAGCATTGCAGGTTATGAATTTCCCCTCAGTCTTAATGAGACTTCGCGAATGTTCTTTGAACGAAGCGCCCGGCAGGAAACCGGTCAGACCAGGGCTGATATGCTGGCTGTGGCTAAAATACCTCCTGATACCTTGGCAGCAACCAGGCTTGCAAAAGCCTCAGCTCATTACAATTCTTTGATGAGAACAACCTGTGTTGCAACCATTGTGACTGCCGGTCATGCAAATAATGCACTGCCACAGACTGCACGGGCCAATGTTAACTGCCGGCTGTTACCGGATGACAATCAAAAAAGTGTAATAAATACACTTATAAGGATAATTAACGATCCTCAGATCGAAATAACATGCTCTTATGCAGCAAACCCCGGACCTCTTTCTCCAATGAGAAAAGATGTTCTTGAAGCTGTAGACCGTATTACAGCTTCGATGTGGCCGGGAGTTATTGTTACACCAATCATGGCTACGGGTGCTACTGACGGGAAAAGGTTGCGTTCAGCAGGTATTCCTGTTTATGGCGTATCAGGCATGTTCGGTGATGTTGATGATGTCCGCGCCCATGGAAAAGATGAACGCATGGGAATTAAACAGTTCTATAACGGAATAGAGTTTATGTATAGTTTAATGAAAGAACTTTCTTCCGTTCAGCCTGGTAAATAAAAATTTACTAATTAAATCTTTATGATCTTGCAGGTAATTATCCCCCGGGCCATTTTAATCCTGACAAAGTAAATCCCGGGATTAAAGCTCCTCATATCAATCTGATACACTTCGGAGTCCACCTGGTCTTCTGAGATGATTATCCAGCCGGTTAAATCAAGAAGGCTGACAGATTCTATTTCATAACCTGCCGATATTTCCAGGAAATCATTAACGGGGTTCGGGTAGACAAGGATATTTCTTTCTGAAGGAGTGTCTTCACCTGAGATCAGCAATTCATTCGTTGCAGTCCAGTTTTCAGCAACACTGTTATCCGACAAAGGGTCCGTGAGTTTCAGATGATATCCGTTGCCATCTGCCTCAGGCCATGGGGCAGAGTCATGATAGGTAACACTATCAATTACATTTCCAAACGCATCAGACAGCACCAGTTTCTCACTCTTATTCGATAAATGGCGTGTAAATTGTCCATAGGGTGAGTTCTTGTACTGGCTGAAAAAAACCGGATAGCTGCTTGCCAGGATAACCGAAGCGTGGGGGTCAAGTGATGAACCGGCAGGAAACTGATATACCACGCCAGGACTGCTGAAATAGATTCCGGTCAGGCCGACGCTTTGGTCACCGGTGTTTGTAATTTCAATAAACTCACGGTCATCATTATCAGGATATGTAATAGTTGTATCTGCATGGTACATGATCCTTGTGATCACAAGCGGAGGAACATCAACGCTGCTGCATCCCGACCACGATGGAAGATTGGAAGTTATCCACGGGATTCTTGCATCAAGCCATGATTTAATTTGCGCAATACGCTCCTGATGGTCCTTTACATTGCTCCATTTCGTATTTTCCCTTACAACAGCCTCACTGATTAACGCGACAGTCGAATCAATGAAGTTCTTTAGTGTGTTGATATTCAAGGGCTGACCGGGTTGAATTAACTCATTCCATCTTTTTGAAAGATAGCATCTGAATTGATTTTCATTATAAAGATCCCTCCAGAATTTCGGGCCTTCATTATCGCCGTTAGAGAATTGCCATACATTTGCCCAGCTTCTGTCAAATCCCCAGAAAAAGAGATCATTGCCGAAAGTAAGATCTGAATCCCACACTGGTCCGGCTCTTATTTTGCCGTTCCTGTCTTTATGATAATAGGTGCTGAACTGGTACGAGTCGCAGTTCGATGAGAGCTCGCTGATTATCATGTAGTGAATGAATGATGGTATATCAATGACCGAAGGATAACCTGTGGTTACTGAATAATCTCCTGATTCTGCTGCCATTCCCAGCAGATTGAACTGGTGTTTGATATAGCTGGTCTGAAGCTCGGTAACGTCTTCAGGTTTCGGAAATTCATGAATAAAATCAACCAGTGATCCGTTCCAGGCACTCATTCTCCAGGCAACAGGATCACCGCCGGTGGTTTTATCCGCCTTGATGATATAGCCGCCGGAAACTTCAGGTACGTAATTATCATTGAAAGTGATCTTATAGACATCAACCCGGTTATTATCTGGCTTGATCTTTTCCTCCAGTATATAAAGCCCTCTGTATGATCCATTTACGACTACTTCACAATAGGCTGTCCTCGAAGCATATTCCCCTATCTGCCTTGAAAGATTGAAGCACAGGTAGTCGCGTATCAGAGATGAATCGAAGACCATGCTGTTAAGTATCCAGTCGTTTTCGGCAGGCATTCCCAGCAGGCTTACATTATTGTTTGTAACTCCGTCGGCCAGTTTTGTGGAAAACCCATATTGTTTCTTCTGCGAATATTGCGAAGATGATCCCCTGATCTCTATGTCTATTCTGCCATTGTAATCAAGATAAGCTGCTGTATTCTGATCAGTCACGTAATTTCTCTCACCCTCACCTTTGTAAATTATTTTCATATTTGCCTTTACTCTCGGATCATCTGGAATAGGAACACTCCCATCAGTATTGATAATAACAATGGGAAGGTTGCTGTCGGTGAAGGTCTGGGCCGCCGACTGAATGACTGTGAGAAAAAGGAGACCTATAAAAATGAATTGTCTCATCCTGTTATCCGGTAAAGAATACCAAAAATAGTATTTTTTATGGAACCCCCCGCTAATGCGGGGCATGCTCTCCGGGATTTTTCAGTATTTTATACCGCGGAGTGGTTCCATCATCTTTCAGAGCAATTAACCGCAGTTCATATCTTTCTCATTGTTTTCATATTCTCTCTTTACACCTTTCCAAATTG
>CAYWEQ010000108.1:3986-6609 GCA_964457185.1 uncultured Rikenellaceae bacterium | reverse complement strand
AATAATTTCCTCTGATAGTATAAGCTTCATCCAGCTGATCATTATAAGAAAGAGCCACAGTTGTAAGAATAAGTATAGAATCCATAAAATTTTCTGAGAAATATTCCTTCCGATAATATTTATCCCAATAGATCGCTGCCAGACCAGTATATGCCTGGGCAAAAGTGGAATCATATTCCAATGCTCTTTTATATAGAACTTCGGCTTTTGTCAATGTTGACATGTTACCGCTTAAAAATTGATATTTTGCATGCTCTTCTCTTCCTCTCTGGTAGAAATCATAGGCTTTCAAACTGGTCGTGGGAGGTTTCTCAATGAGTTGTTTTTCAATCGGGGTAATAATTGCCTTTATTTCACCTGCAATTAGTTGTGCGATTTCGCTTTGCATTGAAAAAATATCCTCAATGTCTGCATTATATGTTTGGGACCATATATGCTGATCTTTCTTCCCATCAAGTAGTTGGACGATCAGTCGGACATTATTGCCATCTCTATGCCCGCTGCCTTCAAGTATATAGCTTACATTCAGCTCTTTAGCAATAATCGGAATAGGTTTTGGATTATCCCGGTATTGCTCCACGGAGGTCCGGCCTGGTACCCTGAGGTCTTTGATTTTGCAAAGATTATCGAGAATGGCTTCCATGGTCCCGTTGATGAAATACATACGTTCCAGGTCAGGACTGTCATTTTTAAAAGGTAATACAGCTATTGATTTTTCAAGCTGTTCAGGCGGCTTAATAAGTTTAGGAACAAATAAAATTCCAAGAATAATTAATGCCAGAGCTATAAGAGATCCTACAATGATTGTTGTTTTACTATTTTTCTGAGATGCCGATATTGGTTTAAAAACTTCCTTTTGTACTTCTTCTTGTTCTGGATTAAATTGTCCTATTGCAGTAATAATCTCTTTTATGGCATTAGAAACTTTGTTTATCTGGTTTATGTATTTAGTCTTGTTCAGGTTTGTCTTTTCATCATCATTGGATTTAAGTGGTCTGTTGACTCCTGGTTCTGCATAAATAAACTCAACTCCTCTTAATACTCCACCAAGTACTGATTCACATAATTTAATATCAGGATTGTCCAGATCATATATGCGTACCGGCAGCACCCTGCTTGCCACATTACCTCCCGGCAGCTTTACTTTCAATCCAAACTGATCCTGTGAGGCCTGCTCAATAAATGCTTTAAACTCATGTTCCCAGGCAAATGACTTCGGATCGCAGTATGTACGTGAAATGATGGGAATAAAGACGAGACATTTCAGTTTTTCTTTAAGCGACTCATCCACATCGTGTGTCTCAAGAAGTCCGTCATGAGGATTAATATCAAAAAAAACACTTATTTCTTCCTTGAAAGTGGATTCGAGTTCTGTCTTTAGAGCTTCAACAAACTCACTCACCCACCTGTCGCCTTTGTTGTCTTTCTGGCGGTAGCTGATGAAGATGTCGTAATTGTATCCAGGGATTATGCTGGCCATATTAGTGGTTCATTGTGATAAAGTTACAAAAGTCCTGAATATAAGGCAATAAAATCTTTTGTCATAAATTTCGGTAAAAAGCTATATATATTGTTTTCACAGGCTCTGAAAGAGCCTTATATTATAAACCGGTGTAACCTGGAACTGGCGATCAATCTGACCAGAGCGGCTCTGAAAGAGCCATATATGATAAACCGGTGTAACCCGGAACTGGCGATCAATCTGACCAGAGCGGCTCTGAAAGAGCCATATATGATAAACCGGTGTATCCTGGAACTGGCGGTCAATCTGACCAGAGCGGCTCTGAAAGAGCCTCATATTATAAACCGGTGTATCCTGGAACTGGCGGTCAATCTGACCAGAGCGGCTCTGAAAGAGCCTCATATTATAAACCGGTGTATCCTGGAACTAGCGGTCAATCTGACCAGAGCGGCTCTGAAAGAGCCATATATGAATAACCCCCGGTGTCAACCGGGGGTCTGTAACTACACAAGCTGGTCCAGCTCTGAAGGAGCTGAATAGAAGACTATGGGAAATACCTTTCATCAATCTTGACGCCAGATTCCAGCAAAAGCTTCCTGTACTCCTCCTCAAAAGTCTTTCTTGAATGATGATCCTGCTGATCCTTTACATATTCTATAAGTTTTCCCATATACATATATGAACATGTAAACGATCCATACCCCTCGGCCCAACCATCAAATAACGGAAATGAACCGCTGTTTTTCATCCAGATTGAGGTTGATACTTTAATTTCTCTCATAAAATCCGCAAGTGCTATGGATGGATGCACATCAGTAAGTATATGCAGGTGATTTTCAACGCCATTAATACGATACAGATGGCTGTTTTTGTTCTTGATTATGCCAGAAATATAGGCATAAAGCTGGTTGACATTATCCTGCTTTATAGTGGGCAGGCTATCCTTTGTTCTGAAAACAAAGTGATACAGCAGTTGGCGGTAACTTGACATAACGTAAATTATTAAGTTAATAATACAGCGAGAAAAGATAAAGTTACTAAAACTGCAGTATAAACACAAATATATTAAGCCATTGCAGGGCTTTACATCATATTGTTATCTTTTACCCCCGGTTGCACCGGGGGTTATTCATATCCAGCCACATTCGTGGCCATATTTAA
>CAYWEQ010000108.1:0-3886 GCA_964457185.1 uncultured Rikenellaceae bacterium | reverse complement strand
TTAAAGGAATGCTTCGTATGGCTGGTTTTTACCGCCGGTTCCAGCTGCGGATTATTCATATCCAGCCACATTCGTGGCCATATTTAATTAAAGGAATGCTTCGTATGGCTGGTTTTTACCGCCGGTTCCAGCTGCGGATTATCCATATCCAGCCACATTCGTAGCCATATTTAATTAAAGAAATGCTTTATATGGCTGGTTTTTACCGCCGGTTCCAACTGCGGATTATCCATATCCAGCCACATTGGTTGCATACTGATTGAAGGTCTATGTCATGTTTCTTTAATTTACACTAGTCCATAGGGTGTTATTCATATTCAGGCACATTCGTAATCAGACTTATTGAAGATCTGCTTCATGTTATTGTCTTTTACCCCAATTGCACTGTGGTTTTGAAACTAAGATAGCAAAAGCAGCCCTGAAGGAGCTGAAAAAAACCTAATGCAAAGAACGGCTCTGAAAGAGCCGGATTTGAATAAGTCCAGATGCCAATCGGGATCTATGACAACAGAGAAAGGAGCGGCTCTGAAAGAGCCATATATGAATAACCCCCGGTGCAACCGGGTGTCTGTAACTACACAAGCTGGTCCAGCTCTGAAGGAGCTGAATAAAACGGCAGTTTAAAACCAAAAGGCATCAAACTCCTAATACCTTTGATATAGCTTTAATATTAACAGGGTTAATAATATTCTTTGCTTCCGGTGTATAAAAATAATCTATCTTATCCTTGTACCGCTCAACAATTTTTGCTCTTACCATTTTCATTGTGGTGTTCAGGAGGGTATTATCCTGAGTAAATGGTTCATCAAGGATTCCTATGGCAGTAGGAAGCCACCTTGAAGGGAACAGATTATCATATATACCTCCCTGCTTATACTGGCTGATCACTGATTCTATTTCATTTAAGACAGCCTCAATGCCTTTGGGTTCCGTTAGACTGACATTGTTGTTTTTTGCCCATCTTGCCAGCGCCTCACCATTTGGTACAAGCAATACAATGGTATATTTATTCTGGTTATTGTAAAGCATCATCTGATCAATAAAAGGCGACCTGTCGGTTATGGTTTCCTCTATTCCTTCAGGACTGTATTTTTCACCATCATCTGAAATAAGAAGACTTTTAAATCTTCCGAGAACATAGAGGAATCCGTCTGCATCCATATATCCCATATCCCCGGTATGGAGCCATCCGTCGCGGATAGTTTCGTTTGTAGCTTTTTCATTTTTCCAGTATCCTTTCATTACATTCTCTCCGCGGACCACAATCTCACCTTTTGTTCCCACAGGCAGCTCGTTCCCTTCCTCATCACAGATCTTCAAATCGAGATTTCTTACCAGGAAACCTGATGAGCCGAGCTTATGTTTTGTTTCCATATTTCCTGAAATCACTGGTGAAGCTTCAGAAAGTCCATAACCCTGCAGCATGGGTATCCCCAGAGCATAAAAGAATCTCTGAAGCTCTATGTCAAGCAATGCTGCTCCGCCGAAGAAGAATTTGAGTCTGCCTCCAAGAGTTGCCCTTATTTTCCTGAATAATATAATATCATACAGTTTATACAGGGGTTTAAGAAATATCCTCAATCCTTTTCCCCTGTCCCATCCGATCCCATTGTATTTGTATGCAATTCTCAATGCATGATTGAAAAGCTTTTCTATAAACGGACCCTTTTCCCTGATACCCTTCTCAATCCCTTTGCGAAGGCTTTTTGCCAGGGCAGGAGCGCTCAGGAGGAAGACAGGTTTTATCTCCTTTATATTACCCGGGAGATTTTTAAGGCTCTCAAGATAAGACTTGCCAAACTGAACCGCGGCAAGGCTGGCCCCTACAGCCATCATTATATAGATCCCTACAGTATGACCAAAAGAGTGATCCCATGGAAGAATGAGGAGGGTTGTCCACCATTCCGGAACATCAAGCAAGGTAAGTGCCTGTTCAATATTAGCAGTGTAATTTCTGTGGGACAATATAATTCCTTTTGGATCAGCTATTGTCCCGGAAGTATAGCAAATGTTTGCATAGTCGTCCGGACCCACTGATTTCATCGTTTCAATGAATTTATCATAGTTGTTTCTCAGATACTCCTCACCCATTATCTTAATTTCACCCATATAGATCTCATCCGGAGCATAACTTTCCTTAGTATCAAGGAGAATAATTTTTTCAAGATTTTTAAGATCCTGCTTAATTGAAGTTATTCTGTCAGACATGATAACAGATACTATTATCCATCTTGATTCTGAATGATCAAGCCGGAACTTCAGATCAGCTCCTTCTTTAAGCTGGATGGAAAGAGGGACGCTAATCGCGCCGGTAAGTAATACACCCAGCTCGCTTGTCACCCAGTCGGTGCGTGATTCGGATAATAAAGCAATCCGGTCGCCTTTTCTGATACCAAGGGCCAGCAGTCCGGCTGCTACTTTATATGCCTGTTCTCTGGTTTCTTTATAGGTGGTTGCCTCATATTTGTCGGATTTCTTCTCAAGGAGATATGGGTTATTTGCAAACTTTTGTGCACTATTTTCGAGTAATTCTACAATGGTTTTCATATGAGCAGGTTTTTAGGTATAACTATTATGTGTTTACCATGTTATGCAATCATTTTTATAAAGTTATTAAAGAAAGAAATGCAAGTCAAATAAAAACCATCGATCCCGGATCACATGGACAGATAGTTTTTTAAATTATCACTTTAAAATAGTATTGGAAATATACTTTATTCTTTATTGAATACCTGAATTACTGAAGGAACACCGGAAGAGGTATTTACATCTGTAGTTTGAATGGTAAGAACATGACCATCGTTTGAAAGTTTGTAAGTTAAACTGCTTCCATAGACATTAGTGCCAACAGTCCGTGTGATTGTAATTGTAAGGGCTTTTTTGTCAGGGGACCATTTTGCAGATTCTTTGTCTATACCTCCATATGATTCTTTGCTTGTCTCTTTCCCGTCGAGGCCGTACGAATAAGCAGGTGCAATAACTTTTTCACCATTTTTCATAAGAAAGGTTTGTGCGATCACTATTGAATCAGAAGTTTGCTCAATAGTACAAACTATTTTATAGTCTTTAAATGATGCATCGCTTTTTGCGTTATCAAGTATCCAGGTGCCTGAAAAATCTACCCGAGACTGGGCAGATAAAGCAGATGCATAAAGAAGCAGTGACAGAATAAATAAAGATTTGAAAACTGAATTTTTTCTGAGGTTAAGAAATCCAAAGTGTGTCATAATTGCAAAGTATAAATTGGTTTAACAGATGGATCAGGATGCTAAGATAGTATTTGCAGGAATATGCGGTCAAAGGCAGATCAGGATACATTTAAGTGATGAAGTAAACCTGTTACGAAACATATGACATATGTATGGGTACCTGAGTTTAAGGATAATTTTCTGCTGTTCAGTTTTAGTAACCTAAAAGGACCAGTACGATTTAACTATAAAATGGGCTAAAACCCATAACCCCGTTCCGCTTTGAATAAACAGGTTGCCACATTAAAGGATGAATTTAGCATCTTTAACGAAAAAGTCAATAAATTAAGTGAGAAAATCAATAAACTTGAGGAGAAAATAACAGAGAAGGATAAAGAAATAAAGGACCTTTCAACTAAGACTATCCATTTGGGAAAGTATGTAATCAGTAATGCCAAAAGCGGTGAAAACTATTTCAACATGACAGCAACCAATGGTCAAACTATCCTGACCAGTGAATTGTATTCTTCAAAATCTGCCTGTACAAACGGGATAGAGTCAGTCAGGAAAAACTGTGATGATGATAACAATTATGAATGTAAATTGTCAGCTAATAAGAAGCATTACTTTAACTTGAAAGCTTCTAATGGTCAGGTAATTGGGAAAAGTGAGCTGTACGAGTCTGAGGCTGGCATGGA
>CAYWEQ010000107.1:4335-6648 GCA_964457185.1 uncultured Rikenellaceae bacterium | reverse complement strand
TCCACATCGACCGCAATTCTCAGAGAGGTGGCTCCCTTTTCCTTTTCAAGCCTTGCGATCGATTCCAGGATCAGCTCCCTTGCTTTTGCTCCGGGTTTTTCCTTTTCAATTTTAAGAAGTATTGTTTTGATATACCATAACTGAATCCTTGATATCACAGGAAACTCAGGTCCAAGAACCCTCTTGCCGAATATTGCTTTGAGATCATTTCCAAGGATATCGGCATACCTGTTCAGTAGAGCTTTATCCTTATGTTTTATGCTGATCCTGATCAATCTGCAGAAAGGCGGGTAATTGAAATTCTTTCTCTCTTCAGCCTGCAGGCGGAACATGGTTGAATAGTCGTGCTGCAGAACAAGCCTTATTATTTTGTTTGAGGGATCTGATGTCTGAATGACCACTTTTCCTTGTTTCTGCCTTCTTCCTGCCCTTCCGCTGACCTGTTCCATAAGCTGGTAGCTTCTTTCATGGGCCCTGAAGTCGGGATAGTTCAGAAGGTTATCGGCATTAAGTATACCCACGACCGTAAGATTCTCAAAATCAAGCCCTTTAGATATCATCTGTGTGCCGATTAGTATGTCTATGCGGTGCTCTTCAAGAGCCTCGATAATCCTGTTGAATGAGTTTTTCGTTCTTGTTGTATCCTGGTCCATTCTTGCCACACGTGCACCTGGGAAAATTATCTTTATTTCATCCTCAATCTTTTCCGTACCGAATCCTTTTGTGGCCAGTCCGGGGTAATTGCAGCTGCCGCATTTCGACGGCATTGGCGCCGTATATCCGCAATAGTGGCAAACAAGCCTGTTAAGGGTTTTATGGTATGTAAGATTTACCGCACACTGGTGGCATACAGGGATCCATCCGCATTCCGGGCATTCAATATAAGGAGAGAATCCTCTTCTGTTCTGAAACAGGATTATCTGCTCATTTTTGCCAAGAGCCAGGTCAACTGCTTCCAGCAGTTCTGGTGTAAAATGTGATACCATCAGCTTCTTCCTGTATGCTTCCCGTGTATTTGCTATGATGATGGCCGGCAGATTTATCAATCCATATCTCTCCTTCAATTCGGCAAATCCGTATTTCCCTTTAATAGCATTGTTATAGCTTTCGATGGAGGGAGAGGCTGATCCAAGAACTGTTTTTGCCTTGTGCAAGGCAGCCAGCATTATTGCCGAATCACGCGCATGGTACCTGGGTGCCGGGTCATGCTGCTTATATGATGTATCATGCTCCTCATCAACGATTACAAGGCCAAGGTTACTGAATGGAAGGAAAAGTGATGATCGGACTCCAAGAATAAGCCTGTAACCTGTATCCGGATTTTCATCAGCGACACGCTTCCATATCTCAACCTTCTCCTGGTCGTTAAAACGTGAATGATATACACCGGTAACCGGTCCGAAATGCTTTTGCAGTCTCAGAATTATCTGAGTGGTCAGGGCAATCTCAGGAAGCATATAAAGAACCTGCCTGCCCTGTTTCAACTGTTCCTCGATAAGATGAATATATATCTCTGTTTTGCCGCTGGATGTTACTCCATGGAGCAATACAATATCTTTTTCAATTAATGAATTACATATTTTATTAAATGTTGTTCGCTGATTATCACTTAATTGTCTTAATGGTTCGTATTTATTCCCGAAATTTTTCAATCTTCCTACTTCAAGTAAAACAGCTGTTAGTATTCTTTTTTTTACAAGAGTATCAATGATACTGGGAGAGGCACCTGACTCTCTCAGCAGTAATGACTTACGGATGGGTTTAATATCTGTGCCTGCAGAGTAGGCTGTCAGAAAAAGATAAGTCGTCAGGATCTTAGATTGCCCTGGTGATCCTGACAGTTTATCCAGTATTTCATTTAATTCTTCCTCTGAGAATTTCGCGGCCAGTTCGATGAATGTCTCTTCCTTGGGCTTGTATTTTTCTTTAACCGGTGAGGCAATTACACCTGCCGGAAACAATGCTGCTGGCACTGCTGCCTTCATTACCTCCCCCTCGGAGCACATGTAATAGTCTGACATCCATTGCCAGTGGCTTAGTTGTTTTTCATTTACCACCGGGACAGGATCAGGCACTTCCAATACAGGTCTGATATTCTTGAATCCCGGTGTATCGTTGTGCAGCCTGCAGACAATTCCTGAATATATTTTCCTGTTACCGAGCTGAACAAGCACCCTTACACCAGGTAATATTGAACCAGAAAGATCTTCCGGTATTTTGTATGTGAATCTTTCTCTTACCGCAAGTGGTAAAACAATATCTGCAAAGCTGTAAGCCATGAATAAAAGTTAAATGCAAAGTAAGAAGAAATAA
>CAYWEQ010000107.1:0-4235 GCA_964457185.1 uncultured Rikenellaceae bacterium | reverse complement strand
TTCGGCTTTATGAACGACGACATTACTGTTATCAGATGTTCCTTGCGGATTGGTTTGATAAGGCATGCATCGCATCCCGCCTGTAGTATGATATCTTTATCGTCTTCAAAGATGAATGCGGTCTGGGCAATTATCGGAATGTCCCTGCTGATCTTTCTTATCTCCTGTGTTGCTTCAATTCCGTTCATCTCAGGCATTTGCATATCGAGTACAACAATATCCAGGTCAGAGATCTTTTCTATTATTTCAATAGCTTCGATGCCTGACCGGGCAGTAATCACATTTATTCCAGTGTCCAGGAGTATCCTTTTAAGGTAGATAAGCACATCTTTGTTGTCGTCAACAAGAAGGCATTTTCTTGAACTCCAGTTCAGGGATCCGGCCTGCTGATCTTTCACTAAAGTCTTTAACCTGACATTTGTGCTTCCCGCAGGCTTGTAAGGGATTAAAAAGCTGAATTCGGAGCCAACACCTTTTTCTGACTGAACAAAAATTTTGCCTCCCATCCTTTCGATCACCTCTTTAGCCAGTGTGAGACCAATGCCAAGACCTTCAAACGGGCGATGATGACCATCAATTTCCTGCCGGAATTCTTCAAAAATACGACCGAGGTTTTCTTTGTTAATACCTATTCCCGTATCCTTGATCTTAAAGATCAGATTCTCATTTTCCCTGTAATAGGAAAATTCAATTGAACCATCCAGTGTAAATTTCACGGCATTATCCATGAGATGGGTCAGCACTCTCTTGAGCCAGATCCTGTCAGTGAAAATAAGATCACAATCTTCTTTGAACTGGTCTTTAACATTAAGTATGATAGGCTTTTCGTTCCGCCTGATCCCATTTCTGGCCTCTTCAACCACCTCGTTAATAATACTGTTCACGGATGTTTCCTCATATGTGATCTCGATCTGTGAGCTTTCAAGCCGGGAAAGATCAATGATGTCGCCAATGATCTGAAGCAGTTTCTCACTGTTATGGTTAATATGCTCAATATATTCCTCCTTTACTTCTCTTGATATATTATCCTCGAGAAGAAGGTTGGAGAATCCAACCACGCTATTCAGGGGAGTTCTTATTTCATGTGATATATTTGCCAGGAAACTGGATTTAAGCCTGTTGCTCATTTTTGCTTCAAGATTGGCTTTAATAAGCTCCTCATGAACCATTTTCAGCTTTGTAATGTCACGCGAAATAGTCAGAGCACCAAGTATTTCACCTGCCTCGTCCCGAACAACTACGGATCGGGTTGAAAGACTTACATAATGTCCATCCTTATGCCTGAGCCTGAGTTCACTTACAAAGATCTCCTTTTCACTCAGTTCATTCATTCTGTTTTTAGAATACTCCTTATCGTCAGGGTGGATAAAATGTGCCGGATCCGTGGAATGATATGATTCTATGTCATGACCGATCATTGAATAGAATGCAGTATTTGCGTATTTCAGGTTCCAGTCCCTGTCATAAAATGATATTCCATCATCGGCAGACTGAATCAATATACTGAAGAATTTATCAGATTCATAATATTTCCTGGCTAAAAGTTCTTTCTGGGTTTCAAGTTCATGATTTGTCTTCTGAAGCTGGTTATTTATATCTTCGATCCTTTCATTCTTAGCCGTGAGTTCGCGGTTGATCTTTTTTAGTTTTAACCAAAAAAATATTATTCCGGTACAGATTATGATCAGGGCTCCCAGGATTGTCAGAAGCAGGTGAAAAAATGCGGTTGTAATTGTCTGGGGAGCACTGGAATATAAAACAAGGTAATTGCTCTCAGCAGTCGAGCAGTATGACTGCTCCGGAATAACAAACAGCAATAACAACAGAATAAAACCCGGCTGAACGTTACGGAATTTTCTTTTCACACTATAACAAAAGTCATTCATAATAAACAGATTCATAATAAGAATACGAATATTCCCCTGATTTTCAACAATAAGATCGGGGGCTAATTTATATATTCAGAATATAGCAATACCTGATTTTTTTCACAAAAAATGTTAAATTGCGTGCAGATAATCAGGGACAAGAGCAAGCAATGATGGAAAGAGATAAGTCGCTTTCAAACAACAGGAAATACAGCAATGATGAAATAACCGTGTACTGGAAACCGGATGCCTGTGTCCATGCATCATATTGTTACAGGGAACTTATCGAAGTGTTTGATCCCGGGAAAAGGCCCTGGGTCAATATGAAGGGAGCAACAACAAGCATGATAATAGAAACCGTCAATCTATGCCCTACTGAAGCCCTTACATGGAAATGGAATGATGAAGAGAGAAATAAAACGGTGGGTAGCGAACATACAAATCATATTAAGTTCAGAAGACCTGAGCTGATGGATCAGCATCAACAGGTATATCTGGAAAATCCTGTTCTGGTGAAAATAATGACTGACGGACCGATAGTTATAAAGGGCGATTTTACCCTGATATACAGCGGAAATAAGAAAGAGATTACAGAGAGTCTGGTTTCAATATGCAGGTGCGGTGAAAGCGATCACAAGCCTTTTTGTGACGGTCGGCACAGAAAAACAGGTTTTACAGGTTAATTTTTCAGAATATGGAAGAGAATAAAGAAATTAAATCCCAGGCAATTGTCGAGGTTATAGATTCAGGGCCGCTCAGGATAACAGGAAATTTCATGATAAAGGATCTGCAGAGAGACAAGGAATCGGTGCCTGATGAAGTATATTTGTGCAGATGCGGAAAATCGGCCAATAAGCCATATTGTGACGAATCGCATAAAAAATAAGCTGCCTGCTTTTATCCGGCTTTAAGCAGGGAACTCACCAGTTCTGCAGCTTCCCTGAACGATATTGCAGAAGAGACTGCAAGCCCGGAATCATCAATTATCTTTTTGGCTTCTTCTGCATTTGTACCCTGTAATCTCACTATTACCGGGACATTTATTTTTCCTATAGATTTATATGCTTCGACCACTCCGTTAGCTACCCTGTCGCATCTGACAATTCCTCCAAAGATGTTAATAAGGATTGCCTTAACGGCGGGATCTTTAAGGATAATCCTGAATCCTGCTTCAACTGTTTTTGCGTTGGCTCCTCCTCCTACATCCAGAAAGTTAGCAGGTGATCCTCCCGACAGCTTGATTATATCCATAGTAGCCATTGCAAGACCTGCTCCGTTCACCATACAGCCAACATTTCCGTCAAGCTTGATAAAGTTCAGCTTATTATCAGCTGCTTCGACTTCAACTGGATCTTCCTCGGTCAGATCTCTCATTTCTGCCAGGTCGGGGTGTCTGAAGAGGGCATTATCGTCAAGGACAACCTTGCAGTCAACGGCAAGGATCCTGTCATCGCTGGTCTTAAGAACCGGATTTATCTCCAGAAGCTGGGCATCACATCCTGTAAAAGTCTCATAGATGCCATTCAGAAATTTTATCATATTAATATGAGCCGTACCTGATAATCCAAGGTTGAAGGCAATATTCCGGCACTGAAAAGGACGCAGTCCTGCTCCCGGAATGATCTCTTCAGTAAAAATAAGCTGCGGCGTTTTTTCAGCGACTTCTTCTATTGACATCCCTCCCTCGGGGGAGTACATTACCGTGTATCTGCCTGAATTTCTGTTCAGTAAAATACTTAAATAGAATTCCCTTATGTCCGATTCACCCGTATAATAAACATCCTGTGCGATCAGGACTCTGTTCACCCTTTTCCCTGAAGGCCCGGTTTGAGGAGTTACCAGCCGCATTCCCAGCATTTTTGAAGCCAGTTCACCTGCTTCCTCAATGCTCTTTGCGAGTTTTACGCCACCTCCTTTGCCTCTGCCTCCTGCATGTATCTGGGCCTTGACAACAAAAAATTCCGATCCGAATTTCTCACGGAGCTGCCCGGCGACCATTACAGCCTGATCAGGGGTTTCAGCGACAAAGCCTTCCTGGATATCAACATCATATGCCCGAAGCAATGACTTTCCCTGAAATTCATGAATATTCATCGTACAGATATTATGTTATTCCGGAAACAGAATTCATTGACCACAAAATAAAAGGAATAAACGGATTTTTAGTTATTTTGTCATAAAAAAGAATGCGTAAGCTTCAAAACAAAGAGCTTGGCAGAAAGACCGTAGATCAGTTCAGAAAATCAGGAAAATTCCCGGTTATCATTGTTCTTGACAATGTAAGAAGCCAGGCAAATGTCGGATCGGTTTTCAGGACAGCTGACGCTTTTCTTATCGAAGGCATTTACCTGTGCGGAATTACAGCCA
>CAYWEQ010000106.1:0-6858 GCA_964457185.1 uncultured Rikenellaceae bacterium | reverse complement strand
GAAAATCCCAGCAGTTCCTTGAACTGGATCCTTGCGGTGGTTTTCTGTTTGCCATCATGACCAGGAACCGGTTGTTTCTCCTTGTCAAAAACAGGGGTTTTTGTGTCATCATCAAAGATAAGGTGAGTATTGAACCTGACATCAGTGAACCAGTTCAGGGCTGCTGTAACAATCATCTCCCAGTCCACGTCAATGTTCTGCGGATTATTGATATAATTGGTAAAGAGCTGGAGCCTGTTGGTAATAGTCACTGTGCTTACAGGTTTGTACACATTTGTGATCATGAAGCTCATCCCGGGCTCATTTTTTGCCTTTTTCCCGGCGGGAATGCCATATTTTGTCTCATCGATTGCATCCACTCCGACTACTCCGGTTGTATCGGTAACGAAGGTTCCTTTGTAAGAAAGCGGAGAAAAATTTATTGAAGTGTTCTTGTTTGGTTTGTAATCCAGCCCCAAACCTACAGTCAGAATCGCCGGATTAAAGAATTTTGAGACAAGGATCCTGGTGGTATCGTTTGGATAGGAAAATCCACTTGCCAGCTGGGTTTTGAATAGCATTATCGCACTGAAATCAAATTTCCCGAATGCTTTGTGATTTAGCTTTGAATTTGTTTCAAGAAGGTCGATATTTTTTCTTATGTCATTATCACCGATCTTTATCAGCCCGTACTTGAGTCTGGCAAAATTGCCGGAAGTCATTTTCAGGGCTTTGTTGTTATAGTCGGCATAGCCGGTTATGTCAAGCGTTGTTGAAACACTGCTCTCTCCTCCCTTTACCCAGTTTGAAATCGCTCCCTGGTTCAATGCAAATGATGCTTCGGAGCGGAATTTCCAGTATTGTATTTTTACAGGTATGGTTTTGACATCAAGCAGAGTCGATTTATCCACTTCCTGTACTTCAATCCTGGCATCGGAATAGTATCCCTGCTTAACAGGCCTCCTGAAATTTACACCCTGCTCCAGGTAAAGCCCGAGGGTATTTCTTGAAGGAGATCCTATCCAGACTGTGATTGAATCATCCATCTCATTTTTAAGCCAATACCGTTTCATTACATCAGACCTGGAGTTGAGCCAGATATGGGTCACTGCTTCTCCCAGCCCTGTAATTTTGATTATGCTTGAATCACGTGCTTCCACAAAATCCATCAGGATTCTTACTGCAGCCCTTATGGAGTCACCCTGAAATGGATAATTGTACCAGGTGAACGGGAATCCCACCCTTTCCGAACTTACTTCATGAAGTGTATCAATAACAACAAGGACTGAAGTGTCTTTAAATCCTGCAACAGTAACAGGTTCAGTTATTTGCATCCTGACTGTGTCAACTGCAGCAACTGCCGGAAGAGTATCTGTCACCTGTATTGAGTCTGGCTGAGCCGGTTTGGTGACCTCCGGAACCTTAAGACGGAGCGGCTCCCAGATATAGAATTTGTCCCAGGGGATATTAATGGAATCAAACGGATACTTTTCAAGGAAATATTGGGATGAATCATACGGTGGATATGAAGCTTCATAGATCAGCTGACCGATTGCAAACCTCAGCGGATCACTTGTGTTCTTCCAGCACTCAGGCTGATATCTCTGCCGGAGATACTCTATTGCCTCTCCTGCTGATAGTTTTATTTCAGGAATTTCCTGCTGATCATTGAGGATTACCCCGCTTCGCCTCAAAGAATCCATCATTAGCACAAAATGATCACCGGCAATGGTATTTTCCTGTGAAAAAGCTGGTATACTGATACTTATAAATAAAAGTAAAAGAAAACAGCTGTACGATTTTATTTTCATGACTGGTAGTTTTTCAACATTGAATTCTCCGTTGAATATATTATAAAATACTCTATTTTTACACTATTATTGCCTGCAGACAATGTTACGCATATTCGAAAAAGCAAATTACCCGTTTGATATATACAAAAATATCAAAAACAGGGATTCCTTTATCTGCTGATCTCATCCCCACACATTCTGCAGATAACATATCGATACAGGCAGAGCTGTTGCAAGCATATGCTCTGCAGTGACCGCCCCTGCATCAAATAACAAAAAAATATACAAATAATGAATAATATGGAACTACCAGCTTTTGAACCATTTAAAATAAAAATGGTTGAACCGATATATAAAAGCTCACGTGAGCAGAGAGAACAATGGGTAAAAGAGGCATCCTTCAACCTGTTTAATCTCAGATCAGAACAGGTGATCATTGATCTGCTGACCGATTCAGGCACCGGAGCAATGAGTGACAGGCAATGGTCGGCAATGATGACGGGAGATGAAAGCTATGCAGGCTCATCATCATTTTATAACCTGAAAAATGCCGTTACTGAAATAACAGGTTTCAAATATTTTCTGCCGGCACACCAGGGAAGGGCTGCTGAAAATGTTCTCTTTTCAGCTCTTGTGAAAGAGGGTGACCTTGTTCCGGGAAACGCACATTTTGATACTACAAAAGGACATATTGAATTCAGAAAAGCCATACCGGTCGACTGCACCGTTAATATTGCAAAAGATCTGACTGCCTGGAATCCGTTCAAGGGCAACGTTGATCTTTCAAAGCTTGAGAATGTGCTGAAAAACAATCCTCGTGAAAAAATCTCGTGCATAATCGTAACAATTACCAATAATACCGCCGGCGGACAGCCAGTAAGCATGGAAAACATTAAGGGAGTCAGTCATCTTGCCAGTAAATACGGCGTTAAATTCTTTCTCGATTCAGCAAGGTTTGCAGAGAATGCATGGTTCATTAAAAAGAGGGAAGAGGGTTATGCTGATAAAAGCATAAGGGAGATCGCCCTCGAGATGTTCTCCTGTGCTGATGGTATGACAATGAGCTCCAAGAAAGATGCAATTGTGAATATGGGTGGCTTCACTGCCTGCAGGGATGAAGCTCTTTACAGAAAAGCATCAGCATATAACATTATTTATGAAGGATTTCTGACTTATGGCGGTATGTCGGGCCGCGACATGAATTCACTGGCTCAGGGCTTATATGAAGGTACCGATGAGGAGTATCTCAGTTCAAGGATCGGACAGGTGGCATATCTGGGGAAAAAGATGAAAGAGTACGGCATCCCTGTTCTTGAACCATTTGGAGGTCATGCCGTTTTCATAGATGCAAAGAGATTTCTGCCCCATATCGCTGATGAGGAGTTCCCCGGACAGGTCCTGGCCGTAGAGATATTCATTGAAGGCGGCATCAGAAGCGCTGAGATCGGCGCCCTTATGGCTGACAGGGATCCTGTTACGCGTGAAAACAGGTTCAGCGGAGTGGAGCTTGTAAGGCTGGCAGTTCCCCGAAGGGTATTTACCGGCAACCACATGGATTATGTGGCTGCAGTTGTCAGAGATGTGTTTGAAAGAAGAGATTCAGTAAAGAAAGGATTCTGCATCAAAAATGAGGCTCCTATCCTGAGGCATTTCACTGTTGAACTGGAAAGGATTTAGCACCGGCTTTGTATATTTGGTATAAATCATTTTCTTTGCAGCGCTAAAATTTCAGAATGCAGGATCTTACTACCGGTAAGGAAGGAAAGCTCATTTTTAAGTTTGCAGGACCGATGCTTCTCGGAAATGTATTTCAGCAGCTTTTCAGTATTATTGACAGTGTCGTTGTAGGTAACTTCTTCGGAAAAGAGGCTCTTGCTGCTGTAGGTGCTTCGTTTCCTGTTATTTTTATGATGGTCTCCCTTATAATAGGCCTCGTAATGGGAACCACTGTTGTGATCTCGCAATACTTTGGTGCAAAGGATTTTGTGAAGGTCAAAAGGGCTATCGATACAATGTATGTCTACAGTGCGGGGGCAGGTCTTATTGTCACAGTGGCAGGATTGACATTTGCTGCGCCAATGCTCAGGCTGCTTGGACTTCCAGCGGAGATAATGCCGCAGGCAACGCAGTACCTTCGCATTTTCTTTTCAGGAATAATAATATTCTTCGGCTATAATGGAACCAGCGCTGCTCTGAGAGGCCTGGGTGATTCAAAAACCCCTCTCTATTTCCTGATTATTGCGACCGTCGCTAACATCATATTCGATCTGCTGTTTGTAGCAGTTTTCAAGTGGGGTGTCGCCGGGGCTGCCTACGCAACACTTCTTGCAAATGGAATAGCATTTACCCTGGGTGCTTACTGGCTCAACAAGACTCATAAACTGATCCGTATAGCAATTAAAGGACTTCATTTTGACAGGGAAATTTTCAGGCAAAGCATTCGTATCGGGCTTCCGACAGGCGTACAACATACACTCGTTGCACTTGGCAACCTGGCCCTCATGGGTATAGTCAATACATTTGGAACAAACACAATAGCAGGATTCTCAGTCGGGATTCGCATTGATTCGCTTGCTACAATACCAGCCATGTCATTTTCACAGGCTCTCTCAACCTTTGTTGGCCAGAATATCGGGGCAAAGAAACTGGAAAGGATCAGGACTGGTCTTATCTCAACAGTCAAAATGGCCGGAAGTGTCACAGTTATCACATCTGTATTTATAATACTGTGGGGACACCTGCTGATGGACATGTTCACAAACGATCCTGATGTGATCAGAATTGGTGATCAGTATCTCACAATTGTAAGCAGCTTCTATCTTCTTTTTACATTGATGTTCCTCTATAACGGCATAATGAGAGGCGCCGGTGATACGCTCATCCCTATGTTCTTTTCCCTGATCTCTCTATGGATCATCCGGATTCCTCTGGCATATATATTATCATCAAAAATTGGTTCCCAGGGAATCTGGTGGGCGATCCCCGCAGGCTGGTCTATAGGCCTTGCACTCTCGTTCCTGTACTACAAGACCGGACGCTGGAAGAAGAAGACAGTTGTGAAATATAACGGGAATTTGTAACTTTCAGTCTTATATTCAACACGACAGGAGATGATAAAATCCATGACCGGCTATGGCAAATCCATGGCTGAAATTCCAGGGAAGAAGATCACTATCGAAATAAAATCGCTGAACTCCAAATCGCTTGACCTGAATTTAAGGCTGCCATGGCTTTATAAGGAGAAGGAGGCTGATATCAGGAATATGCTTAGCCAGAAACTCGACAGGGGCAAGATCGATCTTATGATAAATTTTGATGTTCTTGACTCTGAGATAATCCCCGTAATAAACAAAGCCGTTGTAAAAGATTATTTCAGACAATTGAAAGCACTTGCCGGTGAGCTGGATATTAAAACTGATGATCAGCTGCTTGCGACAATCATGAGACTTCCTGACGCGCTTAAAACTGAAAAACCGGAGCTTGAGGAAGATGAATGGCTGGCAGTGAAGGAAAAGATCCGTGAATCATCCGAACAGCTTGATCATTACAGGATTGAAGAGGGGAAATCACTGGAAGCAGACCTTTTGAGATGTATTGATAAGATCCTGAAGCTTTTAAGTGAAATCGGGGCTTTCGAAGGAGACAGGATCACAAGGATAAGGGAAAGACTGAATAATTCCCTTATTGAAAATGTTGGAACCGGGAATATCGATATGAACAGGTTTGAGCAGGAGCTTATTTTTTATCTCGAAAAAATGGATATCAATGAGGAAAAGGTCAGGCTGAAGAAACATTGTGAATATTTTCTTGAAAAAGCGGATTCCGAACCGCCGAACGGAAAGGTGCTCAGCTTCATTGCCCAGGAGATAGGACGCGAGATCAATACAATCGGATCAAAAGCCAACGATGCTTCCATCCAGAAGCTGGTGGTAATGATGAAAGATGAGCTGGAAAAGATCAAAGAACAGACTCTTAATGTTCTATAAAGACATGAACGGCAAACTGGTAATAATATCCGCACCCTCCGGGGCAGGGAAATCAACAATAATAAAGCATCTGCTTGACAGCGGGATAAATCTTGAATTCTCGGTATCGGCAACAACCAGGAAGCCGAGGGGAAATGAAAAGAACGGGAAAGACTATTATTTCTTCTCCGTTGAGGAGTTCAGAAAAGGAGTTGACGATGAGTGTTTTATTGAATGGGAAGAGGTATATAAGGATCAGTTTTACGGAACTATGAAAAGCGAGATCAAAAGGATCCGGGATCACGAAAACCATGTCCTGTTTGATGTCGATGTGAAGGGGGGCATTAACCTCAAAAACATATTCAAACACGATGCGATTTCCATTTTCATAATGCCGCCTTCAGTAAAAGAGCTTGAAAGAAGGCTTGTGCAGAGGGGGACCGATGATCCAGGAAAGATCAGGATGAGGGTTGCCAAAGCTAAAGAGGAGATGAAACTGGCCGGTAATTTTGATAATATTGTCATAAACAACCGTCTGGAAACGGCTGAGAATGAAGTGTATAAACTTGTATATAGTTTTATCAATACATGATCCCCTTCCTGAGGAGGTAAACTGAGGCGTAATATGTTGAAAGCAGGTTTATATTTCGGTTCTTTTAATCCCGTTCATATCGGGCACATTGCCATTGCAGGATATATGCTTGAATTTACTCAGCTTGAAGAGATCTGGTTTGTTGTAAGTCCTCATAATCCCCTTAAGAAGAAAGAGAGCCTTCTTGACAATTATCAGCGCCTTCACATGGCAAACCTGGCCATCGGCAATAACGACAGGATAAGGGCCTCAGACATAGAATTCAAACTTCCAGTTCCATCCTATACTATTGATACGCTTACATATCTTGAAGAGAAATATCCGAAGAATAGATTCTCACTGGTCATGGGTGAAGATAACCTGTATACTCTTCATAAATGGAAAAATGCACGGGAGCTGATCAGCAGATGTCCTATTTACGTATATCCAAGACCTGATGCAAAAAAACCCTCAAATCCGATGCTGGAACAGATCCTTTCCGAAGCGAACATAACAACCGTGAAAGCGCCTCTTATGGATATCTCCGGCA
>CAYWEQ010000105.1:0-6974 GCA_964457185.1 uncultured Rikenellaceae bacterium | reverse complement strand
GTTAATAACTGGCTTCCGAGATATACAGGCAAAGACTTAAAGACATTCGGCAAATACTTCCTTCTTACCAATTTCATGTATTATGTTGAGCTCTTTGCAAAATGGTACAATGTTGAGATAGAAGGAAAGGACAGGAACATGCCGAATGCTACAGCAGACGGCATGACAATTATCAATTTCGGAATGGGAAGCCCCAATGCTGCAACCATAATGGACCTTCTGAGTGCTGTTGAACCCAACGCAGTACTGTTCCTTGGCAAGTGCGGAGGGCTGAAAAAGAAGAATATGGTGGGCGACCTGATACTCCCTATTGCTGCAATAAGGAGCGACGGAACATCAAACGATTACCTGCCAAACGAAGTCCCGGCTCTGCCTGCTTTCAAACTTCAGAGTGCAATTTCAGCCGCTATAATCCGCTGCAATATGGAATACTGGACAGGTACCGTATTTACAACAAACAGGAGGGTGTGGGAATATGACGACAGGTTCAAGAAATATCTTGTAAAGACCAGGGCGATGGCTATTGATATGGAGACAGCAACTATTTTTACGGTTGGATTTGCCAATGAGATTCCTACCGGGGCTCTTCTCCTGGTTTCTGATCAGCCAATGATATCAACAGGAATTAAAACTGCCGCAAGCGACATGAAGGTAACCAGGAAATATGCCGAAACACATCTGAAGATAGGCATCGATGCGCTGAAAGAAATAAAGGATAACCGCATATCAGTAAAACATCTGAGGTTTTAAGATGGCAGCCACCTATGAAGAGGTAATTTCCGATCTGAAGAAACGGATATTCAAGCCGGTCTATTTTCTCGCCGGGGAGGAGCCTTATTATATCGACCTGATTACAGATTATATTGAAGAGAACCTACTCACTGAAGCAGAAAAATCATTCAACCAGGTTATCCTTTATGGAGAAGATATAACTGTGCCGGCAATAATTGATACCTCGCGAAGGTTCCCGATGATGTCGAGCCACCAGGTGGTGATAGTGAAAGAAGCTCAGACACTCAAAAAAATAGAAGACCTTGGTTTCTACCTTGAGAAACCCCTCCCTTCAACAATACTGGTAATCAATTACAAGTATAAAACCATTGATAAAAGAACAAAGTTCTATAAAGCGCTGGAGAGTCAGGCCGTATATTTTGAATCACCCAGGTTACGTGATTACCAGGTCCCTGCATGGATTGAAAGATACCTGATGGCCCAGGGCATAAAAACTGACCCGAATGCCAGCGCAATGCTGACTGAATATCTCGGAACCGATCTTCATAAAATTGTAAATGAACTCAACAAACTTATTATCACTCTTCCTCCCGGGAAGCCTGTAATAACAAGTGCGCTCATTGAGAAGAATATCGGGATCAGCAAGGACTATAATAATTTTGAACTTCAGAAAGCTGTTGGGGAAAAGAATATACTGAAAGCCAACATGATAGTCCACTATTTTGCAAACAACCCGAAGGATAATCCAATTACTCTTTCAGTTGCTTCGCTTTTCAGTTACTTCAGCAAGCTGCTTACATATCACTACCTGCCCGACAAATCAAAAAACAACGTTGCGGCAGCTCTCAGGATCAATCCATACTTCGTCAGGGATTATGAGGTCTCAGCATCAAAATATAATGTTGCGAAAACGGTTCAGATCATTAGTCTTTTGCGTACCTATGATATGAAGTCAAAAGGTTATGGTGATCTGAGCAGCGAACCGGGCGACTTGCTAAAGGAGCTGGTATTCAAAATATTACATCTTTAGTTCATATCCGGCGACTCCGGAAAATCGGCCCACACACGGTACTTATTCTTCAGTCCACGTAATACTCTTTTCCAGGTATTATTGACCTGATTATTCAAAACGATATCGGTCTTGACTTTTGCAATAACCCAGGAGTTTTCCTTGAGCTCTCTTTCGAGCTGGCCGGCTGACCAGCCTGAATATCCGAGGAAGAACCTTATCTGTGAATTATTCAGCTTACCCTTTTTTATAAGACCCCTGATAAAATCAATATCCCCGCCCCAGAAAATATTTTCATCAACCCATACGCTTTTCGGGATCTTTTCACCAAGGTTATGAAGATAATGGAGAGTATCCGGAGCAACCGGACCACCCATGCTCAGGTATTCCTCCCATCCCTCGAAACCTGAAATGGCATCACAAACTTTTATTTCAAGCTTTTTGTTAAGAATAAATCCTACCGATCCTTCAGCATTATGATCAGCAAGATATACTATCGTACGGTTAAAAAAAGAATCAGGCAGAAAGGGTTCAGAAATCAGTATCTTCCCCTTTTCCGGTATTTTGTCTTCGGGCAGTATTGTAAAAAAATCAATCTCCGGCTTCATAGCAATGGCAATTTACGCAATTATATGAATATGACCTCCGTGAATAGCAAATGCCCTTTCAATTGATAAAAGTATTGAAAAAAATAATATAAATAATTAAGCAAATTCAAAAAGTAAATTAATTATTATCATACTTTTGCCCGGATTTTAATCTGATCATGCAAAAAAGCAGTCTAAGGATAATAGGGAATAAAGCTGTTCTGAACAACCGCGAAAGGATGTGTGAAACGGCTGAAGAATTGCTCGAAAGCGAAAAATTCAGGATTGTACTGGATCACTGTCTTGACCACCTTCATTCCAGGAAATCTCCTCTTATGAACATTTTCCCTGATGGGATATCGGGTGAGCCGGAGGTAACCGACCTTATCAGAACCCTTACGCTCCTTTTCAAATATGAAGCCGGAGTTGTTCCCCATATTCATGGCCGGTCAGCAGGTTTCCTCAGAAATCTTCAGATCATGAACAGCTTTGTTGAATATTTATATGATTACTGGAGGCATTTTGACCGCTTTATTATTAATGATTCAGAGGGTGATCGCCTTGATAAAAGGCCTTACCGGACATTCAATGAAACTATTGAACACCTCACACATCTTATAAGGACTGTTTACAGGCATATCCAGGAAAATATTACCGGCAGTCACCCGAATGTTTACAGGCAGGTCCGGGCTGGAGCAGAGATGGCTGTCATTTCCCTTCCAAAAGATATCCCATACCCTGATGAGAGATACAGGAAACTTAATAATATCCAGGTAATCCGCCAGGTACTCATTTATCCTCCTCTGGTCATTCAGCAGCCGATGAACAAGCGGACCGGACATTTCAAACTCATATCACAAAACCCGGTTGACCTGACACAATTCAATCCGGCAGACTGGCTCTGTTATCCGGTCAAGGCCGGAAAGCTTCTTATCATGGTTTACTTTCACCTGACATTCCTTGAACTCGGTCTCTCAATGTGTAACCTTTTCCAGCTTGCAAATGATACCGACCTTAAAAAGAAGCCTGATGCTGTATTTATTTACGGAGCACAGGGTAATGTGCTTGAAGGCCTTTCTGAGTTTTTAACGGTATTCTGCGAAGATGAAGCCAACGGGATTTTTGTCGGGGCTGTCCCGGGCAGCCCTGAATTCGGATACTTCGGTTACCTGAAGAAAATGATCCTCACTCTTCATAATTCCATCATTATGAAATCGGGGAAAATGCCGTTTCATGGTGCCATGGTAAAAATGCTGCTTCAGGGCGACAGGGAAGCGACAGTTCTTATGATCGGTGATACCGGAGCCGGCAAGTCAGAAACTCTCGAAGCATTCAGGGTCCTGGGCGACAAACAGATACGTAAACTTACTATCATCGCTGATGATATGGGATCAATAGAGCTTGATCCGGAAGGATATCCTGTTGGCTATGGGACCGAAATCGGTGCTTTCCTCAGGCTCGATGACCTGCAGCCGGGATATGCGTTCGGACATCTCGACAGGTCCATAATAATGAATCCCAGCCAGGTAAATGCAAGGATCGTGTTACCGGTAACTTCATTTGAAGAAGTAATAAAGGGGCACAGGATTGACTATATCCTTTATGCCAATAATTATGAGCAGATTGATACCGGACACCCGGTCATTGAGAGATTCGGTTCTGTCAGTGAAGCGCTTGAGGTATTCCGGAGTGGTGCGGTAATGAGCAAAGGAACAACGACAACAAGCGGACTTGTGAATTCATACTTCGCTAATATTTTTGGCCCTCCTGAATACCGGGAACTCCACGAGGAAATTTCAGGAAGATATTTCGAATCATTTTTCAGGAATAATGTCTTCATGGGTCAGATGCGGACCAGACTTGGTATCCCCGGCTATGAGACCAGCGGGCCGAAAGAGGCTGCGACAGAACTGCTGAAAATTATAGGAGCATAGCCCCCCTTTAGGGGGGTCGGGGGGTCGATCAATATTTCGCCGGTACCGCCTCTCTCATCATCTCATAAACCGCATCGAAAATATCCTCGGCACTGGGTTTGGAGAAATAGTCGCCGTCGGTTGTATATGCCGGGCGATGTTCTTTCCCGGTCAGCGTCCTTGGAGGTGAATCAAGAAACTGCCATCCGCCCTGTTTTTCAAGGACTTCCTGCATCATAAAGGCAGTTGTACCTCCGGGTACATCCTCGTCAAGAAACAGGATCCTGTTGGTCTTTCTGAGTGAATCAAGAATTATCTTCTCCGTATCAAACGGAATAAGTGTCTGGACATCAATCAGCTCAACAGAAATACCATGTGCGGCAAGCTGTCTGACAGCTTCTGCTGCTATTCTGACTGTTGAACCATAAGTTACGAGTGTCAGGTCTGTCCCTCTGTTTAGTATCTCCGGAGCTCCAAGCCTGAGACGGTATTCACCGATATTATCAGGCATCTTTTCCTTTAGCCTGTAGCCGTTAAGAGGTTCTATGACAATAGCCGGATCATTCCCTTCAAGCAGTGTATTATAGAATCCAGCCGCCCTGGTCATATCCCTGGGAACACATACATAAACCCCTCTCACAGAGTTGACAAGCATGCTCATTGGTGATCCGGAATGCCAGATGCCCTCCAGCCTGTGTCCCCTGGTAGATATAATAAGCGGTGCAATCATCCTACCGGCAGTCCTGTAATGTGTTGTTGCAAGGTCGTCACTGAGGACCTGAATGGCATACATGAGGTAGTCGAGGTACTGGATCTCGGCTATCGGCCTCATTCCCCTCAGAGCCAGACCAATACCCTGTCCAAGTATCGTTGCTTCCCTGATACCTGTGTCGGTAATCCTCAATTCCCCGAATTTTTTCTGCAACCCCTCAAGCGATTGATTTACACCTCCTATATTGCCTGTATCTTCCCCAAAAGTAACAAGCAGCGGATATTTTGCAAACAGTTTTTCGTAATTGTCACGGAGGATCTGCCGGCCGGGCACTTCAGGAGAATCAACTGAATATATTGGAACGATGGGCTTAACATTCAAAACAGATGTAGGGGTTTCATTATAAAGGAACCTGTCATAGCTGATTGAGGCATCTTTATAATTACGCTTAAGCCAGCCATGCAATTCTTCCCTTAAATTGTCAGCCTTGTCGCAGGTTTCACATACATTCCTGAGAATCTTCCTGGCAGCCATGAAATTATCCTTGCGGATCGGCGAGATAACCTTTGTCAGATCTTCAGCAATCTCATTGACTGTTGCCTCTTTGACGTCTTCATTACATGAACACTTACGGTCACCTATGATTTTAACAAGTGCATCACGCTCAATCTTAATCGGGGACTGGAACATCTGCCATGATTTTTTTCTTGACTCCCTGACCTCTTCTTCTGCTTCAGCAGCTATTTTATCAAGATCTTCAGCAGTTGCTATCTTCTGGTCAATTATCCATTCCCTCATCTTTTTGACCGGATCAAATTCCTCTTCCCATTTCAGCCTCTCCACGCTTTTATATCTCTCATGCGACCCCGATGTAGAATGGCCCAGCGGTTGTGTAACCTCCTCAACATGGAAAAGAACAGGAGTGTGATCCCTGCGGCAAATTGCTATTCCTTCCTCGTACATTTTTATAAGACCGGGATAATCCCAGCCTTTCCCTTTGTAAATCAATATTCCGGGACGGTCAGGCTCATTTTCAAAGCCTTTAAGTATATCGGATATGCTTCCCTTGGTGGTCTGGTATTTCTTTGGAACCGATATTCCGTAGCCGTCATCGTACACGGAGATCGCCATGGGCACCTGCAGAACCCCTGCAGCATTCATCGTTTCCCAGAAGTGCCCTTCTGATGTGCTTGCATCTCCGATAGAACCGAATGCAACTTCGTTTCCCTTAACGGAAAGCGTTTTAAACTGGTGAAGTTCTTTATTAAGTCTGAATAATTTTGAAGCGTATGCCAGTCCAAGGAGTCTTGGCATCTGACCTGCAGTGGGAGATATATCAGAAGAGGAATTCTTTTGTCTGGTAAGATCGCGCCAGGTACCGTCAGGATTTATGTTAGGTACTGAAAAATGGTTATTGAACACTCTTCCGCCGCTCCCGGGATTAATATTCCTGTCGGTGTTTCCGTAAAGCTGGTGGAAAAACTCAAGGGAATTATACAGACCCATTGCCATCATCCATGTCTGGTCTCTGTAATATCCTGATCTCCAGTCTCCTTCCCTGAATTGTTTGGCCATGGCGATCTGGATTATCTCCTTGCCGTCGCCGAAAATCCCGAACTTTGCCTTGCCTGATAATACCTCACGACGGCCGATTATGCTGAGATTACGGCTGAGGTTTGCCAGTCTGAAATCGGCGAGGATACTTTCTTTATTCATATATTTATCTGATAATCTGTCACTTTGCTCCATAACTGCATGATAGTTTAATTTTTTCTGTCAGTTTCTAAACAATAAACAAAATTTTGTCACTGTTGTTTAATAAAAAGAGAGCAAATTACATTAGTATTTTTTGTTTTAAGATATTCTGAAATAAAAATTAACCGCAAAGGACACAAAGAAAAATCCGAAAAGAACGCAGAGTCATAAAAGTTTAATAAAATCTTTGCGTACTTTACTTTAACTTTGTGTTTTCTGCGGTTTAAAGAATTATCTAATTGACCCGTTATTCAATATGTTAATCA
>CAYWEQ010000104.1:0-7008 GCA_964457185.1 uncultured Rikenellaceae bacterium | reverse complement strand
GTCAAAGAACTATAAATATATTTTCAATCCCTTTGTAATGTCATTTGGCATTATCAAGGGGGGCTTAATTATTATATACCAGATTCAAATAGATAAGTAATGGGTTTTATGCCCCCTTCAGGGGGCAGGTCATGCTTTAGCATGACCGGGGGTAGCTGGCTTCCCGAATAAATCAAAATCAGTTGATTGTGTGATGAGGATCTGGCAGAAACTACCGGGTTTCAGATCATATTCAACAGGTATCAGCACCTCCTGATCAACTTCCGGACTGTCATATTCTGTCCTCCCGGCAAAAAACTCATCCTCCCTCCTGTCGATAAGCACTTTAAGAGTTCTGCCAACCAGATTTTCATTCAGTCCGGCAGAAATTACCTGCTGTATCGCCATGATTTCCGCGACCCTCGACTCCTTTATCTCTTCAGGGATCTCATCCTTATAGCTGTCATATGAGAAAGTGCCCTCTTCATGAGAATATGCGAATACACCCAGCCTGTCAAATCTGAATTCCCTGACAAACTGCTTTAATTCAGCAAATTCCTTTTCTGTCTCTCCCGGATGCCCCGCTATCAGTGTAGTCCGCATAACTGCTCCAGGTATCCCTGTCCGCAGTCTGTTCAGGATATCTTCAGTCTCTGCCCGGCCATGAGATCTTTTCATCAGTCCGAGCATCTTATCGCTGATATGCTGGATGGGGATATCAATGTATCTGCAGATACGCGGGTTATCCCTGATGATATCAATCAGTCCTTCTGGGAAGTTTGCAGGATACAGATAATGAAGTCTTATCCATTCAAGCTGTTTTATTTTAAGAAGCTCTGAAACCAGGTACGGAAGTCTCTGTGTCTTGTAGAGATCAAGGCCATAATAGCTCAGATCCTGTGCAACAAGAATAAGTTCCTTAACTCCTGAAACAGCCAGCTCCTCAGCCTCCTTTACCACATCTTCAATGGTCCGCGAAACACATTTGCCTCTGATAGCGGGAATTGTACAGAATGCACAAGTCCTGTCACACCCTTCGGATATCTTCAGGTATGCATAATGTCCGGGATTAGTAAGAACTCTTCTTGTCATCAGGTCCGGTCTGTAGCTGGCACCGACCTCCCCGAGTATTTCCCTTGCATTATTGACTCCGAAATACCTGTCAACTTCAGGGATTTCAGTTTTAAGTTCATCAATATAACGTTCTGACAAACAGCCTATAACATACAGATTCCTGATTTTTCCCGATTCCTTTGCCCTTATGAACCGCAGGATAGTGTCGATGCTCTCTTCCTTTGCATCGTTGATAAAACCGCATGTATTTATAATGACTGTCTCGGCTGAATAGTCGCCCTGGTCATAAGAAATATCATAACCTCCGGCACGGAGCTGTGCCAGGAGCTTTTCTGAATCAACGACATTTTTTGAGCAGCCAAGCGTCACTATGTTGATTTTCTTCTTCTTCATTTGGAAAAAAGTGAGTCGACGAATTCAACACGATTAAATACCTGGAGATCTGTTAGCTTCTCACCTATGCCGATATATTTGACAGGTATCCTGAACTGGTCGGAGATACCGATAACGACACCTCCCCTGGCAGTTCCGTCAAGCTTTGTGATTGCTATTGCTGTCACGTCAGTTACAGCAGTAAACTGCTTCGCCTGCTCAAATGCATTTTGTCCCGTTGATCCGTCCAGAACAAGAATAACTTCATGCGGTGCACCAGGCAGAACCTTCTCCATGACTCTCTTTATTTTTGAAAGTTCATTCATCAGGTTGATCTTGTTATGCAGCCTGCCCGCAGTATCTACAATGACGACATCATAACTTCCTGCCACAGCAGACTTGACAGTGTCGTATGCAACCGATGCAGGATCTGATCCCATCTGCTGGCTGATCACCGGTACGCCTGCCCTGTCGGCCCATATCTGAAGCTGGTCAATAGCAGCCGCCCTGAAGGTATCTGCCGCTCCAAGCAGGACTTTCTTACCGGCGTTCCTGTATTGAAATGCAAGTTTTGCTATAGTGGTAGTTTTCCCGGAACCATTGACACCAACAATCATTATTACATGAGGGGTGGCTGCCAGGGCAGATGAAAAACC
Source organism: uncultured Rikenellaceae bacterium (assembly GCA_964457185.1). Classification (GTDB taxonomy): domain Bacteria; phylum Bacteroidota; class Bacteroidia; order Bacteroidales; family VadinHA17; genus LD21. The sequence continues at coordinate 4,927 of CAYWEQ010000104.1, read as the reverse complement.
TGATTCAGCTCCGGCATTGTTATCCTCAAGCAGAGCTGCAATCTCCTCCTTTAAAATGATATTCAGCTCACTGGTATTCAGATATTTATCTCTTGCAACACGTGCTTCAATACGTTCAATTATCTTCAGTGTGGTTTCTACACCAACATCAGATGAAACAAGGACTTCTTCAAGTTTATCAAGCACTTCATCATCAACCTTTGACTTTCCGACAACAACCCTTGAGAGCCTTGTAAGAACACTCTCCTTTGTTTTCTCAAGACCTTTGTTGAGACTCTCCTTATTCTCCCTGGTAAAGAAACCAAGTAAAGCCATATCCTGAATTATTGAAAAACAAATATAAAAAAAGCTTCCTTCGCGACGAAGAAAGCTCCTGATATCTTCCTGTTAATTAAAATATTATTTCTGGTTGAAAAAGTCCTTAATATGATCATTGTGGACAATCTCTTCCTTGAACAGGTAAGCACCGGTTTTCTCAGACTTCGACATTTTGATGCACTTTGTAAAGAGCTTACCTTTCCCTGTTTTGAGTGTTGCTACAACTTTCTTTGCCATGGTATGATCTTTTTATTTTATTTCCCTGTGAAGCGTATATTTCTTAAGCACCGGATTATATTTCATCCTTTCAACCCTGTCAGGAGTGTTCTTCCTGTTTTTTGTGGTGATATATCTCGACATTCCCGGAAGTCCGCTCTCCTTATGCTCTGTACATTCCAGAATTATCTGTTGTCTGTTGCCTTTAGCTTTCTTTGCCATTTTCTTTCCTTATTAATAATTCACAATGTAGCCTTTTTCCTTTGCTTCCTTAAGCGCTGAAGCAAGGCCTTTTTTGTTGATAAGACGCATCCCTGCAGCAGATATCTTAAGGGATATCCACCTTTTCTCTTCCGGCAGGTAATATCTTTTTTCAAAAAGATTGGGATAGAATTTTCTCTTGGTCCTTCTTTTTGAATGTGAGACATTGTTCCCGACTATCGCCTTCTTCCCTGTAACCTGACAAATCTTTGACATTGATGTTTGTTTAATTTTTCCTGAATAATGTCTTTAAAAACGAAGCGCAAAATACGTGATTTTTATCTGATTGACCAAATATTTCGGCTACTTTTTTTTAACAGAGCCGGCAATCCATACGGATTTAACTGCTGATAATTTGCTTCCTGAGGAGGTTCAGAGCAGCATATGAGAACCTGTTAATGTTAGTTAATCTGTCCTGTACGAAGAGATGTTTTTCAGTGACTGTACCTTTTTCTGATGAAACGGCAATCCATATTGTGCCGACCGGCTTCTCTTCTGTACCTCCGTTGGGACCGGCGATGCCTGAGGTGGCCACGGAATAGTCGGTTTTAAGGAGTCTCCTTACCCCTTCTGCCATTTTTTTCACGGCCTCTTCGCATACAGCACCATATTTCCCGATGATATCTGCGGGTACTTTAAGAAGATCCTCCTTTACAAGGTTGTCATAAGCTATCACAGATCCTTTATAGTATTCTGAACTGCCGGGGATACTGGTAATCAGATTTGCTATTCTGCCGCCTGTACAGCTCTCAGCAGTAGAAAGAGTCTGTTTCTTTTCTTTAAGAAGTTTTCCTGTCACAACCTCGAGCGAATCCTCATTTTCGCCGAAGATCAGCTCAGGAATGATCTCATATAGTTTCCTTACCTGTGTTTCCATGCTCCTGCCAAGTTCTGATTTCTCCTTCCCGGTTGCAGTCAGTCTTAATTTGATAATGCCGTAGTTAGGCAGATAGGCAATCCTGATCTCTGCTGGAAGAGCTTGCTCAAATCCTGTCAGCAGTTCTGCAAGCCTGGCTTCTGGCGCTCCGTAAGTCATTATATTTTTGTGGATTATGGTTTGAGAACAGAAACGTTTTTTTAATTCAGGAATAACATGTTCTGTCATTATGTATTGCATTTCGTAAGGTATCCCGGGCATTGAGACTAATACTGTACCCTCTTTCTCAAACCACATCCCCGGGGCTGTTCCCCTGGTATTGGTCAGGACCCTGCAAGCTTCCGGTACCTCTGCCTGTCTCCTGTTATTTTCGTTCATCTGAACACCGCGCCGTTTCATCATTCCTTCTATCATGGTCAGCACCTCCTTGTTAATGACCATCCGGCTGTTAAAGAATTCACAGAGAACCTTCCTGGTAATATCATCGCTTGTAGGTCCTAATCCCCCGGTAATGAGTACTACATCAGCTTTTCCCGTCACCTGCCTCAGGATGTCCATTATATCATCGTGATCATCATGAACAGAGGTTTTACGGTATATATCAAATCCAAGCCTGCTCAGCTCAGCTCCCATCCATGCTGAGTTTGTGTCTAATGTCTGGCCTATCAGAAGTTCATCACCTATTGTAATAATTTGAGCTTTCATATGTGTCTTGTTCCCGATGAGGCAAAAGTAATAAGAATCAGGGGATTGATGGAAGCTGAGTATGAAAGTTTATTATAACAGGGAGGATGAAGGTATTTTTGTTTTATATTTGCCGAAGCCCGGGGGTACAACCGGAGTACTATTGCGGGAGTAGCTCAGCGGTAGAGCATCAGCTTCCCAAGCTGAGGGTCGGGGGTTCGAGACCCCTTTCCCGCTCAAAAAAAGGCTGGTAACCAGCCTTTTTTATTGCGGATTGCGGATTTACGATTTCGGATTTTCAATCCGCAATCCGAAATCCGCAATCCGCAATACAGAGAGCCTCCAATGGGACTCGAACCCACGACCTGCTCATTACGAATGAGCTGCTCTACCGGCTGAGCTAAGGAGGCATTAATTGCCGCAAATATAGAAAATTTCAATCCAATTTCTCCAGCCTTTGAAGCAAAGGCGGATGAGAATAATGAAAAAAGACATATGTCGGATGCGGCATCATGTTGGAGAGGTTTTTAACCGAGAGCTTTTTCAGAGCTGAGGCAAGTATTGCAGGATCATAAGTCTCCCTGACAAACCTGTCGGCAGCGAATTCATTTCTCCGGGATATTATGTTGGAAACGAGTCCGATAACCAATGACAATGGACTATATAATATCCCAAAAGCAATCAGTCCGAGATGAAAGCTGGGTTTCTCCGCTCCCATTGCCTGCGACATCTCAGGATTATCCACTACAAGCGAAAAGAGGAAAAGCATAAATCCTGTGATCAAAACCGAGGATATCATTGTCTGCAGCACATGTTTCCTCCTGTAATGTCCTATTTCATGAGCCAGGACAGCAACTATCTCATCTTCAGTAAGTTCTTTAAGAAGCGTGTCGAAAAGCACTATCCTTTTCTTTGGGCCGAATCCAGAGAAATATGCATTGCTCTTTGTGCTTCGCTTTGATCCGTTAATAACATATATGTTCCTAAGCTTGAAGCCTGTCCTGTCCGCATATTCTTCAATCTTGTTTCTTAAAGTTCCTTCTTCAAGCGGTGTTTGTTTATTGAATAATGGCACGATCAGCTCCGAATAGAAGAAGTTCATGAATATGGTGAAGGCAGTAATAAGTCCCCATGCATAGAGCCAGAACAGGTTCCCTGCCTTGTAATAGAACCATGTTATAAGGCCGAGCACCGGTATTCCGATAAGGACAACAATAAACCATGATTTGATATGATCAGTAATGAAAGTTCTGACAGTCATTGTGTTAAATCCATATCTCTTTTCAATTACAAAAGTATCATACCAGCTGAAAGGGATGTTTATGATCTCTGATACAAAGCCTATAATTCCAAAGAAGATCAATGCAATTACTATCATATTCATGCTGAATGTTCTGGCGACTCCGTCAACTAATGAAAAGCCTCCGGCGATTATCATAGCCAGGATCACTGCCAGGTTAAATGCTGATGACCAGAATGATAATTTTCTGTTGTCCTTTTCATAAAGCTGACTCTTCCTGTATTCTTCCTCAAGGCATACTCCCTTCAGTTTTTCCGGAAGGGTATCGGACCACATTTTCCCGTTAAGATGCACAAGGTATCTCTCAAGCAGAAAGCCTGCAAGGGGAATAATGATGATAAGAAAGAAAATGGTATTGTACATTTCAGTACCTGTAAAAAAAAGAAGCAGGGTGTCTGTTTAAAATAAGTGTGGAATAAATATGTCTCGCTGCATTTCCTCGTGCTAAAAGGATAGACACCCTGCGAAGCTGTAAATATAATAAATTTCTTTAAGTTAACATACCTCCGCACACATGAATTGTTTGTCCTGTCACATAAGATGACAGGTCTGAAGCCAGGTATAATGCTGTATTTGCCACATCCTCAGGGAGTCCGCCGCGTTTCAGGGGAATCTTGTTTATCCAGTCATTTTTAACTTCTTCGGGTAATTTTTCAGTCATTTCCGTAAGAATGAATCCAGGGGCGATGGCATTGCACCTGATATTTCTTGAACCGACCTCCCTGGCTACACTTTTTGTGAATCCTATTATCCCGGCTTTGGAGGCAGAGTAATTGCTCTGTCCCGCATTTCCTGAAACACCTACGACAGAGCTCATATTGATTATTGACCCGCTCTTTTGTTTAAGCATCGCCTGGATAACGGCTTTTGTCAGATTGAAGACCGACTTCAGGTTGACCGCAATCACTGCATCCCATTGATCCTCAGTCATCCGCATCAGTAATGTGTCGCGTGTGATCCCTGCATTATTGACAAGTATATCGATTTTTGAAAAATCCCTGACGACATCATTTATCACTCTCTGGGAATCTTCAAAGCTGGCAGCATTTGAAACATATCCCTTTGCTTTTACCCCCAGAGCTTCTATCTCCCTTACGGCATTCTTGAATTCATCGTCATCAGCAATATTTGTAATGGCGATGTCAGAGCCTTCGCGGGCGTATAAAAGAGCAATAGCCTTGCCGATACCCCTGGATGCTCCGGTAATGAGAGCTGTTTTACCATTTAATAGTCCCATCTCATTTCAGTTTATGTTGGTGCAAATATAGAAA
>CAYWEQ010000103.1:0-7057 GCA_964457185.1 uncultured Rikenellaceae bacterium | reverse complement strand
AGCCAGCGGTAAACTGTATGGTACTTGATCCCGGTTATCCTTGAAACGTCTCCGGCGGAGTGAATCTTGGCAAGCTTCAGGACAGTCTCTTTTATATTTTTGTCGTACCTGGGAGAAGCCTGTTTGTTCTTGCAATATCTTTTACGGATCCTGGAGATTGACATTTCAGAAACACCGTATTCTTTACATATATCTTTTGCGAATTCCCCATTATCCAGCCTCTTTGCTATCTTCTTAGCCTTCTTGTGAGAAATCGGCGAATTAATTCTTCGATGCCTGTTTTTATGACTTACATTAATAATCGGATAACCAAGTTCTTCCCGGATCTTATAAAATTCTTTTGGACTTGTCCAGACCAGGTTTTTATAATGATTATCAAGACGGTCGGCATTCTTATGTATGACCATCTTATTTACTAGCGGTCTTGGATTATGTACGTAAGCTTCTGCAACAACGCGATGGACATAACGGAGCTTACCTGCAATACGACAAGAGTAATAACCCTTCTTTTTACCGGTCGCAGTCAACAAATATATCTGACATTTTCCCCCTTCATATTTAATGACCGTGCCATCCTTATTGACTTCAACAGATCCAGAAATACCTTTTAGTCTTACCGTTCTCATAGCTTATTGTTTAACCCTTGGAGCTTTTATAAAGCTCCAAGGGTCTTGAAGAACAAATTTATAATTTATTTAAAATTAAAATTGTCTCGCTTTGGTCTTTTTTGGTTATACAATTTTTGTTATATTGCGATAAGTGTAATGATGAGAAAGAAACAGAAATATGAGCTGGAATACAGCATGAATACCTCACCGGAGATCCTTTATGCAAGGTTGAGTACACCGGGAGGATTATCGGAATGGTTCGCCGATGATGTTAACCTTGATGGGAATGTTTACACGTTCTTCTGGTTAAAGAACCCGGAACAGGCTGAAGTTGTTCAGAGGAAAGAAAACAGGCTGATCCGTTTTCACTGGCTGGATGATGATGACTGCAAGTCCTATTTCGAATTCAAAATTACAGAGCATGAACTCACCGGTGATGTTTCCCTGGTGATTACTGATTTTGCCCATGAGGATGAAAAAAAAGATTCTATAGATCTCTGGGATAAGCAAATTGCCGATTTGAAGCATGTGATCGGTTTATAAATCTTCATCCCGGAACCCGGATAATATCTTACCTTTGAAATCGTTATTCTGTTACCATGCGAGTACCACTTCTTAAACGGCTTCATTTGCTTGTCCTGAAATCATTCCTGGGCCCTTTCCTCCTTACTTTCTTCATTGTAATATTCGTTCTGGTCATGCAATTTTTGTTTAAATATCTCAATGACCTGATCGGGAAAGGCTTGGAAATCAGTATTATCGCAGAATTCATGTTGTATTTGTCTACAAGTATGGTACCACTGGCCCTTCCCCTGGCGCTGTTGATGGCAGCACTTATGACATTCGGCAATCTTGGAGAATTCAATGAACTTACTGCGTTGAAATCCTCCGGGATTTCACTCCAGAGGATTATGATGCCTTTAATAATTGTTACCCTGCTAATCAGCATCGGTGCTTTTTTCTTCTCAAACTATGTCCTTCCTGTTGCTAATTTAAAAATGCGATCCCTGCTGTATGATATACAACGTCAAAGACCTGAATTCCAGATCATTGAGGGCATATTCTATAATGGCATTGAAGGTTACAGTATCAGGATCGGGGACAGAAGTCATAAAACCGGGATGCTTTATGATATCCGGATCTATGATCATACAAAACAGCATGGAAATACATTCGTCACCTATGCAGATTCGGGAACAATGAAAATGACCGAAGATGAACAGTTCCTGATTATCACATTATTTAATGGCCACTCCTATGAAGAACTGCAGCCGGAAAAACAAAACCGCCGGGATTTCACTTATCCCCAACGCAGGGATAAATTCCAGGAACAGGTCATGACAATTGAAATGAAAGGATTTGAACTGAACAGGACAGACGAATCTTTGTTCAGGGGCAATTATAATATGATGAGCCTTAAGCAACTAAGGCACTGTGAAGATTCCATAAGCAATGATGTTGATGAAATAAATAAAGGATTGAATGCAACTCTCAGCAAGTCGACATATCTCGAATACCGTCGTGCGAGGACCAGGAGAAATAATACTGACGATTCAATCGCAGTAAACTATATCACTCTTAATACCGACAGCTTTTTCAATGCTTTACCGAACTCACAGAAACTACAGGTGACCAGTCAGGCCATCACACAGACAAGATCTTCACTGAATTACGTGACAACAAGTTATGTAAACTCAGACAGCAAGATCAGGCGATTACGCAGGTACCAGATCGAGATCCAGCGAAAATTCACCCTTTCCTTTGCATGCTTTATTTTTTTCTTTATTGGCGCCCCTCTTGGTGCAATTATAAGGAGAGGAGGACTGGGCATGCCTACCGTTATTTCTGTACTTTTCTTTATTGTCTATTATATCATTTCGCTTTCAGGGGAAAAATTTGTCCGGGAAAGCATGGTAACTCCTTTTCAGGGCATGTGGATATCTGCAGTTATTTTGTTCCCGCTTGGCATCTTTCTCACATATAAAGCTGCCACCGATGCGGCAATCATGAATATGGATACATACTCGAACTTTATCCGCAAGATAAACCGGTTTTTCAGATATTATCTCATCAAGCTGAGACCTTCCTGATGAACATCCTCATACTTACCACCAAACTTCCTTACCCGCCCAGAGATGGCGGTGCAATAGCCACTCTTAACATTGCGACCGGATTATCCGATTCAGGCCATCGTGTGATCCTGATGGCTATGAATACCTCCAAACATTATTTTAATCCAGGCCAGATACCTGAGCAACTTAGGAATAAAATATCAATAATTACCATAAATGTTAAAACATATATTCAATGGCCTGTACTATTATGGAATTTTTTCTTTTCCAAAAGGCCTTATAATGCTGTGCGTTTTCATTCAGATCAATTTTCAGATAAATTAAAGGATCTCATTATTAAAGAAAAGTTAGATATCATTCAACTTGAAGGGCCGTACCTTGACTATTGTATCCCCCTGATCCGGGAAAAAAGTGAAGCAAAAATTTCATTCCGGGCCCATAACCTTGAATATGAAATCTGGGAAAGAAGGGCACGGCAGACAAAAAATCCGGTTTTACGCCACTATATAAAAGTGCTGTCTGCCCGCATCCGTAAACTTGAACAATCCCTTATTGGCAAGATAGATATGATTGTGCCGATTTCCGAACGTGACCAGAAAGGGTTCCTGGATCTTGGACTATCCTGTCCATCAATGGTCTGCCCGGCAGGTCTGGATATCCGGTCATATCCCGATCCTTCTCCAATTACCGGTATCAGCCTGTTTTATATTGGGGCGCTAGACTGGGGGCCCAATACCGAGGGACTGGACTGGTTCTTCGACAATGTCTGGCAAAGGTTATCAGTTTTACATCCGGGAATTGAACTGCATGTAGCAGGCCGGAATTCGGATTTTTATTTCAGCAGGAAAAAAGAAATCAGTGGGGTAAATGTAAAAGGGGAAGTTGAAGATGCTCATGCCTTTATTAATTATCATTCTGTAATGATCGTTCCGTTGCTCTCGGGCAGCGGGATACGGGTAAAAATCCTGGAGGGAATGCTAATGGGCAGGACAGTCATCACCACATCAACGGGTGCAGAAGGACTGGATGTTACTGATGGCAGTAACATACTGATTGCCAATACTGCAGATGAATTCCTGGCACAGATAGATAAGCTGATTGAGTCACCCGATATAGCCAGGTCGATTGGATCAGCAGCCAGGCAATTTGTAATAGAAAATTTTGATAATTTAGTGATCGCAAAAAAACTGGCTGATTTTTATTCAGTACAAAAAAAATGATCTGGCAGTTAATATTCTGGATTAGCCTGGTTCTGATAATTCATTCATATCTGATCTATCCTGCTATTCTTTATTTTCTGGCTCTTAATAAAAAAAACAATCAGGAAATTTTCAGACGCAATGATAATCTGCCCTTTGTATCTATAATTCTTTCAGTATATAATGAAGAACTGGTTATAAGGGAAAAATTGCGCAGTGTATTCAAAACCACCTATCCGGAAGACAAGTTTGAAATACTGATAGGTTCAGACGGATCTACAGATAAAACCAATACTATTCTCAGGCTATTTTCAGTTGAAGATCCTGCAATCCGGTTTTTCGGGTATCCCGAAAGAAAAGGAAAAGGAAGTGTATTGAACCGGCTTCGGAAGGAGGCTAAAGGGGAAATACTTATTTTCACAGATGCACAGGTCATGTTTACTCCTGATTTGATCTTTAATCTGGTCCGGAATTTCAAAAATCATTCAATCGGTCTGGTTGGAGCGAATATTGTCAATAAAAGAACTGATGCTTCCGGTATATCTATTCAGGAATGGACATTCATGTCACGTGAAATCAGTTTAAAGCATAAGGAAGGTCTTATCTGGGGGACTATGATGGGTGCGTATGGCGCCTGCTATGCAATCAGGAATGAGCTATTTACAATAATTCCTAAGGGATTTTCTGTCGATGATTTTTTTATCACCATGAAAGTGCTTGAACACAAGTACAAATGCATTCTTGACATTGAGGCAGTGTGTTATGAAAATGTACCAAACCGTATCATTGAAGAATTCCGGAGAAGGATCCGGATTTCAGCCGGCAACTACCAGAATCTTCGCGCTTTTTATAAACTTTTGTGGCCTCCTTATACGGCGCTTTCATTTAGTTTATTATCCCACAAAGTATTGCGCTGGGCCTGTCCTTTTTTACTTGTATTATTGATCATATCAAACATCTTCTTATTCAAAGTTCATTTAATTTACAGGATAGCACTTATCACGCAGGGGATACTTATGATTATTCCTTTTATTGATTATTTATTAAGGAAATTAAAGATACATATTGTATTTTTGCGGTTCATTACGCATTTCTATAGTATGAATCTGGCTCTGTTGGCCGGATTCTTTAAGTTTATTAAAGGAAGTGAAACAAATGTCTGGCAACCAACTCAAAGATCAGATAAATGAAATTACCCCTTTCAGCACTATTGATGAGGCGATTGAGGAGATCAGGAAAGGGAAAATAATTATTGTGGTGGATGATGAGGACCGCGAAAATGAAGGTGATTTTATCGCCGCTGCCCAGCTTATCACACCTGAGAAAGTCAATTTTATGGCTACACATGCCCGTGGATTGATCTGTGTTGCCCTCACTGAAGAACGTTGCGAAGAGCTTGACCTTGACCTGATGGTAGGAGTAAATACCAGCAGGCATGGAACGGCTTTTACGGTCACGGTTGATCTTATCGGACAGGGTGTAACTACAGGGATTTCTGCTTCTGACAGGGCTAAAACCATCAAAGCCCTGGTAGATTCCTCGACCAGTGCAGGTGATCTGGCTCGCCCGGGACATATTTTCCCTCTTAAATCAAGAACCAAGGGAGTCCTTCGCAGGGCAGGCCATACCGAAGCTGCCGTTGATATCACGAAGCTGGCCGGACTTAAGCCAGGTGGAGCTCTCGTGGAGATTATGAATGAAGATGGCTCAATGGCCCGGCTTCCCGAACTGACCAAAATTGCCCAGCGTTTCAAGTTGAAGCTAATAACTATTAAAGACCTGATCGCTTACAGGTTAAAGACCGAAAGTATTGTAATCAAAGGCGTCGAAGTAAATCTTCCCACCAAACATGGTACATTCAGGTTGATTCCGTTCATTCAGAAATCCAACGGAATTGAACATATTGCCCTGCTGAAAGGCTCCTGGACAAAAGATGATGCAGTAATGGTAAGAGTCCATTCCTCATGCATTACCGGGGATATATTTGGTTCATATCGTTGCGATTGCGGATCGCAGCTTCACAAAGCCATGGATATGATCGAGAAAGAGGGCCGGGGAGCGATAATCTACATGAACCAGGAAGGGAGAGGGATAGGACTTTATAATAAAATCAAAGCTTATAAACTTCAGGAACAAGGCCGTGATACAGTGGAAGCAAATCTGGAACTGGGCTTCAGGGTTGATGAAAGAGATTATGGAGTAGGGGCAAATATTATGCACGAGCTGGGCCTTGGGAAACTAAGGCTAATTACAAATAATCCTAAAAAAAGAGCAGGTCTCGAAGGTTATGGTCTGAAAATCGTGGAAAATATACCCATTGAAATTGAACCAAATGAGTATAACAAGTTCTACCTTCAGACAAAAAAGGATAAGCTGGGACATTTTCTGGATCTGGCGCGTTACGATCACGAATGAAAAAAAAAGACTTTCGCATAGTATTCCTTGGGACACCCGAATTCGCAGTGGCAAGTCTTGATGCACTTGTAAGGGATAATTTTCATATTGCCGGTGTAATAACCGCTCCGGACAAACCTGCAGGCAGAGGACAAAAGATAATGTCATCTGCCATTAAGAAATACGCAATTGAAACCAACCTGTCTCCCATACTTCAACCTGTGAATCTCAAAGACCCTGCCTTTCTTGAAGACCTTCGTTTATTAAAACCTGATTTACAAGTTGTTGTTGCTTTCAGAATGCTTCCGGAAACAATCTGGTCATTGCCTGGTCTGGGAACTATCAATCTGCATGCATCGCTCCTCCCTCAATACAGGGGGGCGGCTCCAATTAACCATGTTATTATAAATGGTGAAAAAGAAACCGGGGTTACAACATTTTTTATCCGGCATGAAATCGATACCGGTAATATCCTGTTACAGGAAAAGGTGCAGATAAGGGCTAATGAGACTGCCGGAGAGCTTCATGACAGGCTTATGCATGTTGGTGCCGCACTGGTTGTCAAAACAGTCAGGAGTATAGCAGATGGCAATTATTCAGAGATCAGTCAATCTGAACTAATCGGTAAGCATCCGGTATTAAAACTTGCTCCAAAAATAACCACGGAAGATTGCCGAATCAATTGGGATGACAATGCTGGATCAATATTTAATTTTATTCGAGGATTGAGTCCGCATCCGACAGCATGGTCAGAATGGGCACAAAAAAATGACCAGAAATTTTC
>CAYWEQ010000102.1:0-7125 GCA_964457185.1 uncultured Rikenellaceae bacterium | reverse complement strand
TAGAATGATCAATTCATGGCAGGATTGTTTGAAGACAAGGTGGTAATAGTTACCGGTGCATCTTCAGGAATTGGTGAAGCTGTAGCCCGCGAGTTTACAGCAAAAGAGCCTGATTCTCCACTTGTTTAATTTAGATCTGGATAATAATTTGCAGAAACCGAAAAAGAATTTCCGTTTTTTTTGTAATGATACACCATTCTGTACGTCCTCTTATAAAATGCTTTTATTAACCTAATTAACTCGCTATGAAAAGATTATTTTTCGCACTTGTTATTGTGGCATTGACTATCTCAGGTTATTCCCAGAAATCAGTTGATGACCTTTTCGCAAAATATTCCGGGATGGACGGATTTGTAACAGTTACAATCAGCGGTAATCTGGTAAAACTTATCCGGGATTTTGATAACGACGAAAGTGATGACCATGAGAGCTGGCCGGCTGATATCACAACAATAAGGATTCTTGCACAGGAAGATGACGGACTTCTTGAAGGCAATTTCTACGAAATGGTGGAAAAAGAAATTGACCGCAAGAACTATGAAGAATTTATGAGAATTAAAAACTCTGATCACGATGTGGTCATGCTGGTCAGGATGGAGGGCAAAACTTTCAAGGAATTCCTGATTATTGCAGGCGATGATGATGGAGAAGATAATGCCCTGATTCAGATAACGGGGAACATGACCTATAAAGAGGCTAAGGAATTTGCGGACAGGATGAAAAAAGACAATGGAGCAAATATCGTAATAAGCTACAGGTGAAGCGATAGTTTTTATCTTTGTCCTGAATTGTTTATAGGATCCTTCCCTGATGACCCTTGATGCATTTAATAAAATAATATATACACTGAACCGCAAACTGTTTGTCATCGCATACAGGATCCTTAAAAACCAGCAGGAATCTGAAGATGTTGTTCAGGAGGTCTTTATGAAGATGTGGATGATGAAAGAAAAACTTGATGATTATGATGATATAACAGCACTGGCAGTTACAATGACAAAGAACCGTAGTATAGATCTCCTTCGTAAATTGAAATATATAAATTGTGAAAAAGACGTTTCTGATACACGGTCAAAAGACTCTTCTCCATCACCATATGAGCAGATGGTATGCGACGAAAACCGGGAAATCATTAGCGGAATTATTGATGATTTGCCGGATAAATGGCGTGATCTTGTACAGTTGAGGGAGATCAACGGATTGTCATATGAGGAGATTGCCCTGCAGAATGGTATGAATATAAATAACATGAGGGTTGTTTTATCGAGAGCCAGGCAAATGATAAAAGCCAAATATATTAAATACACCGATGAAAGAGGAAAAGCTTAAAGAACTGTTGGAAAGGTATTATAACGGGGATACTTCACAGGCAGAAGAAGCTGAACTGAAAAAGTACTTCGCTGGTGATGAAACCTGTGAAGGATATGAGGCTGAAAGGGAGATCTTCCGTCACTATTCCGGTTCTGAAATCATACCGGTTCCCTCGGTTGATTTTGAGGAGAGGATCATTGAAGCACTTGATGACCTTGAAAATAAACACAAGAACAAATCTTTCAGGAAGAGATATATTATGATAATGAGCGCAGCAGCAGCAATCCTGATACTGATCGGCTCATATTTTATCTTTTTTTATCAGACAGAACCTGAGGATACTTTTTCAGATCCTCAGCTGGCATATGCTGAAACAATGAAAATCCTATATGAAGTATCAGTGAAGCTAAACAAGGGAACAGAGGCATTAAAGCCAATAGCCAGGATTCAGGATGCAACGCAGACAGGTTTGAAATCAGTTGACAGATCAGCTTTAATTATTTCAAAGAACCTGCAAAGAATTAACCTTTTAGATCAGATATCAAATTCTGAGAACACGGCAAGAATTAAAAATAATAATAAATAAAGATGAGATGAAGAGGCAGTTTTTAATTATAGGAGCTTTTCTTATATGTTCGGTGATGAATGCCCAGACAAATCCGATTGATGAGCTATTCAATAAATACTCTGAACAGGAGGGATTTACATATGTATCAATTTCAGGCCGGATGTTGAACATGCTGGGCTCATTGGAAGCAGAAAGCAAACCTGATAATCTCATGCTCCGGCTTAAATCCATCAGGATACTGTCAGAAAACGATTCATTATCGACAGGAAAGATTAATTTCTGGATCGAGCTTAGTAAAAAGCTGGATCTTTCCGTTTATGAAGAACTTATGGTCGTGAAGGAAGGCCGGGATATGACGAAATTCCTCATCCGGCAGAATGGAAACACCATCTCTGAGCTTCTTGTAATTTCAGGAGGTACAGGAGGTAACTCGCTCATTTCAATTAAAGGGGATATTAATCTTAAAGAGCTCTCCGAACTTTCAAATACCATTGGTATTGAGGAACTTGAGAAACTTGAGGGTATAGAAAATAAAAAACCCTGATAGTTGATAAGGTCTTCAGTAATCTGCCTTTAATGCAACCTTTTATTTTATGATTTTGTCATATGAACAGGATTCTGGGATTATATGAATCCCCAAAATATTCTATATTTGTATTCAATAAGAAAATAATACCTGTGATTATGAATAAACTATTCGCAAGACGTATTTTAATACTGATGGTGACATCATTTTTGTTTTCATCGGTTACTTTTTCTCAATTCGATAAGTTTGACTTCTTAAAGAGCTCTACCAGCGATGGGGTCAAGTTCCTTGAAGCTTATATGGCTCCATGGATTAATGCATTTGGAGCAGGACTTAACGGAGGCTGGTATAATACCGCCAAGCCGCATAAACTTGGAGGATTTGATGTTACAGCCGGGCTCAATGTGGGTTTTGTACCTTCTTCAGCAGAGACATTTGATTTGTCAACACTTGGCCTTTCATCAAACCTCAATCCTAAAACAGGAACACCACCCACGATAGCTGGTCCTGATGAAAATGGTCCCGTGATGACTTATTCAGACGGAGTATATACCCTTGCGACATTTAATACACCTCCCGGGATTGCATGGAAATATATTCCGGTTCCAACAGCCCAGGTAGGAATAGGCCTTCCGCTTGGAACAGAAATAAAGGGAAGATTCATTCCCAGATTACGGTTGGATCGGGAAAACTTCCAGGGCGACATTATGTTATGGGGTATCGGATTGATGCACAGCATAATGCAGTACATTCCCGGCAATGACCTTCTACCTTTTGATGCATCTGTTTTTGCAGGATATACCAGGTTAAATGGGAATGTCAGCATTAACCTGCAGCCACCTTCTTTTACGGATTATTCTCCTACTTACAATATAAATTCGTTTAGTGACCAGAATTTGTCGGCAACTGTTACGGCTTTGAATGTAAGTGCAATAGGATCAGTCAACCTTGCAGTCATAACATTTTATGGTGGATTGGGCTATACTAAGACCAGTACAATTCTCAAACTAACCGGTAATTATCCAACACCAGTTCTTGTTGGAACAAGCCCGGTATATAATGATAGCGGCGTCAAAAAAGGTGAAAGCTTTGGAGAGATGAATGTTGAGAATTTCTCAGGACTAAGAGCCAACATTGGCTTCAGGCTTAAACTGGCTGTTGTTACAATCCATGCTGACTATACAAGGGCACAGTACAATGTAGTATCAACAGGACTGGGGATATCATTCAGATAAAATATATTGCTGTATAACAAAATCCCCGGGACATAAATCAAACCCGGGGATTTTTTATGAAAAGAGGAATAGAATAACATATTATTTGTTTATTTGCACCCGGACAATTTCAAAAAAAGCCAGGGTGGATTCACCTGAAATACAATCGGGATACAGGGCTTTGCTCAGGGCAGCAAGGAATACAGTCGCGCCGGAAGATATTGGTAAAATCAGAAAAGCTCTCGATCTTGCCATAAAGTCGTGCAGCGATAAGATTACACTTACAGGGGAAGCACAGATCCTTCATGCCCTTTCTGTGGCACGAATAATTGCAGGGGAGATGGACCTCGGGCTCACTTCAATAGTGACAGCACTTTTGCATGATTCGTATAATGCACTGAATATCAGTCCAAAAGATCTTGAAAAGGAATTCGGGAGGAAAGCAGTGGAAATACTGAACGGATTCTCCAGGATAAGCAGTATTGATTCAATGCAATCATCATACCAGGCAGAGAACTTCCGCAAGCTTCTGCTGAGCCTGGCAGATGATGTGCGGGTGATCCTTATCAAGCTGGTTGAGCGCCTTGAATATATGCGTAACCTGGAGACAGCCCCTGAAAAAGAGAAAATACCTCTTGCTTCTGAAACATATTTCCTTTATGCGCCTCTTGCTCACAGGCTCGGTTTTTACAATATCAAGCTCGAAATGGAAGATCTGGCCGTCAAATATCTGGAACCAGATCAGTACAAGTTTGTCGAAAACCGGCTGAAGCAAACCACTGCCTCAAGGAACAGGCTCATCCGTGAATTCTCCCAGCCTCTTAAGGAAAAGCTTGAAAAGCATGGCTTTAAGTTTTCAATTAAAAGCCGTACAAAATCAACACATTCCATAATGCTGAAAATGAAAAAGCAGGGTGTGGAATTCGAGGAAGTATACGATTTGTTTGCAGTCAGAATCATCCTGGATACCGGGAGTGACAATGAAAAATCAGAATGCTGGCGAGCCTATTCAATTGTAACTGATCTGTACCAGCCCAATCCCAGCAGGCTGCGCGACTGGATTTCTGTCCCTAAATCAAACGGTTATGAATCTCTTCATACCACTGTGGTGGGTCCGCGTGGTAAATGGGTTGAAGTTCAGATACGCTCCGCCAGGATGGATGAAATTGCTGAAAAAGGTCTTGCCGCACATTTCAAGTACAAGGGAATTAAAGGTGAAGGCGGTCTGGATACCTGGCTGTCCAAAATGCGGGAGATACTGGAATCATCTGAAAAGGAGGAAAGTACATTTCTCGACCAGGTCAGATCGGGTTTATACACCGATGAAATATTTGTATTTACTCCAAAGGGTGATCTGAAACAACTTCCGGCAGGAGCAACAGTACTTGATTTCGCCTTTGAAATACATACTGCCGTAGGTGCTTCATGCGTGGGAGGGAAGGTAAACGGTAAAAACGTGACTTTAAAACATGTTCTTCAGAATGGAGACCATGTCGATATCATCCGTAGTAAAAACCAGAAACCCAAAAGGGACTGGCTCTCTTTTGTTGTGACAAGCAAAGCGAGGTCAAAGATCAAACTGGCCCTGAATGAAGAAAAAGCCAGGGCTGCAACCGAGGGAAAGGAAATGCTGATGCGCCGCCTTAAAAACTGGAAAATACCCTATGGTGACACTGTAATACAAAAACTGATTGTTCATTATAATCTCAAAACTGCACAGGATCTTTATTTCCTTATAGAAACCGGGAAGATTGAAATCCTGGAAATAAAAGAGGTTCTTCAAAAGGAACAACCACCTCATGCTGCTCCCCGGATACCCATAACTGCCGAAAAGGAAATAAAAGACCTGGTAGATACTCAATACACTGATTATCTGATAATTGAAGACCGCGTAGAGGGGCTTGACTATAAGCTTTCAAAGTGCTGTAATCCTGTTTTCGGTGATTCTGTTTTTGGATTTGTTACTATTTCAGAAGGGATCAAGATCCACAGAACCGGCTGCCCCAATGCACATAATATGATGGCAAGATATCCTTACAGGGTTGTCACAGTAAGGTGGTCCAAGACAAAGAGCATTACATCATTTATTGCTTCAATAAAGATAACCGGAGTTGAAGACATCGGAATCGTCAACAAAATCGCTGAGATTATCTCCGTATATAACGTGACAATCAGGAATTTCAATTACAACATGGAAGAAGGTATGTTCGAGGGTGTCCTGAATCTGCTGGTGCCAAATAATGATGTTCTGTATGGCATAATCAGGAAAATCCAGTCAATCAAGGGCGTACTGAAAGCAAACAGAATAAACAGCTAATTCCAGCACCCTCCTAATACCTTTTATCAGGTTTTACCGGAAGCTTTGCAAGCTTCTCAACTTCGACAGAAGCATAACCGAACTCTTCCACGACCTTACCAAGGATAAGATAGGTTCCGGAGCCTTTAAACGGGTAGTCCTTAAGTGATTTAGGGAAGTGTGTGGTATCAAAGAAACTGCCTTCAGCATCAATGAAGTACCCGAAATTCATCCATTCCTTTTTGATTGTCTTAATATACTTTATTGTCACAAGGTGCCCGACCATCCTGACTCTTTCTCCGACATGATTAATAAGATCCCTTGCCTGTGTTTCACCCCTGAATGATGTTTCGAGCATGTCGAACCATGTCATTGAAACAGGAAAGCTTAACAGCTCAATTTCGTCATAGGCATCATCAAGCCTGTCGTGCTCAAGATCGGGGAGGGAGAATTCCTTAACAGGGGAGGTGAAGAGAGGCCTCATAGCTTCCGGTCTGGTTTTATTCATCATCATATGGGCTTCCCAGAGGAGTACCGACTTTTTCTTCCCTGTGAACCTGAGTGCCCCGGCCCTTATCAGAAGTATCACCTGTTCGAGCCCGGGACTGATCCGTGTTACAAAATCGCTCAAATCGTTGAACGGACCTTCAGCCTGCCTGTTTTCCTCAATCAATCTGGCGAGCTTATCCTCAAGGCTCATTATATGGATAAAGCCGAGATATATGTCGGTACCATATATGGTCGTCTTGTAGTTGCTCTTATTCACGCATGGCAGCTGAATACTGGCACCGTATCTCCTTGCTTCATGAACATAGACCCATGTTCTGTAAAATCCGCCGAAATTATTGATTACAGCTACCATGAACTCGAGCGGAAAATGAGCCTTCAGGTAGAGGCTCTGGAAGCTCTCAACCGCATATGAAGCCGAATGTGCCTTTGAGAATGAATAACCAGCAAAAGATTCAATCTGCCTCCAAACCTCTTTTGTCAGCTCATCACTGTAGCCTTTTTCGCGGCAGTTCGAAAAGAACTTGTCAATGATCCGCTTCATCTCCTGCTTTGAACGGTATTTACCGCTCATTGCCCGGCGGAGGGTGTCGGCATCGGCAAGGTCGAGCCCGGCAAAATGATGGCATACTTTAAGCACATCCTCCTGGTAGACCATAACCCCGAAAGTCTCCTCAAGCTGTTCTTTCATTACCGGATGTAA
>CAYWEQ010000101.1:3133-7143 GCA_964457185.1 uncultured Rikenellaceae bacterium | reverse complement strand
TTTCCATATCAAATAGCTTCTTTAATCTTCTGGGCCAGATTGGCGTGAACAACTGCCCTGGTCTGCAGGATCATGTTCATTATGGCTTTACGCTTTGAAACGCCATGACCAATTACAACATTGGCATTGATACCAACAATGGGAGTACCGCCAATGTTTTCAAAATCAAGACTATCAAAATATGAATCCTTGTAATTCCTGGATTTAAAGATATGATGAAATGCTTCTGTCTGTTTTACGATTACATTACCCACAAAGCCGTCACAAACGATCACATCCGGCATGGTTTCCCTGAAGAGATAGTTGGCTTCAATATTGCCTTTAAAATTGATGTGAGAATATTCCTTCATCAGTTCATAAGCGGCTTTTAAGGAGGGTGTCCCCTTTGATTCCTCTTCGCCGATATTAAGCAGCTTGACAACAGGATTTTTTATTTCAAGCACATATTCTGCAAAGATACTGCCCAGAATGCCGTACTGAAGAAGCACGTCCGGTTTGCTGTCCAGATTTAAGCCTACATCAAGTAAAACAGAGTGACGGTTATCAATTGAAGGAACGACCACAGCTAAAGCCGGTCTGATAACTCCCGGGATCACATTCACCGTATAGCTTGCACCCACAAGCATTGCACCTGTATTACCGGCACTGCAAAAACCATTAATTTCATTGTTTTTCAGCAGTCTGTACCCTACGGCAATACTTGAATCCTGCTTTTGTGAATAGGCTTTGGACGGGACATCTCCCATCTCTATTACCTGTGTGGTATGAATAATATCAAAATGAGACGGATCGGTTTTCATTTCATCCAGCTTCCTGTGAATGGAGTCTTTATCTCCAAAAAGCACCAACCGATCATCAGAAGACAAATGAGTGAGGGAATCTGCTGCGCCTTCAATAATCGCATCAGGCGCAAAATCACCTCCCATTACATCAAGGCCGATTCTCATGGTTTTACTGATTGGTTATACAAAGTGTCATGCAGTCGTTTTCTTCTCAACTGCAGGCTTACCTCTGTAAAATCCGCACTCAGGACATACCCTGTGGTACTTGACCGATGCGCCGCAGTTTGAACAACTGGCTACCATCGGAGCAGTAGCCTTGTAATGTGTCCTGCGCTTATCTCTCCTTGATTTAGAGTGTTTCCGTTTAGGATTTGGCATATTTTCAGTCTTTAATTAGTGTTCATCAACTTCTTTAATTCATTCCAGCGAGGATCGCTTTCATTCTCGTCACTCACAATATGCTCCTGTAACTTTTTCAGCATCTCAGGATCACAAGTGCTGTTTCCGCTGCTGTCATCAGGATGCATTCTTTTTATAGGTAAAGCAAGAAGAATATACTCATAAAAATACTGCTTCATATCAAGATCCTGTTCATTTGCCGGCATAGTAATCATATCCGGATCTTCTTCATCAGCGATCTTGCCGAATTTAACCAGCAGCCTGCTGACACAATCGACCGGCTGTGAGAATACACCCAGGCATCTGTCGCAAGATATATTTACAGTTCCGGAGATCCTGACTTTAAGGTCAACATGGGAAGATCTTTTATCAGCTTCTACCACTGTGTCAAGTTCTCCTTCCTTTACTTCCGACTCATCAAACTGTTCAAAAAACGCTTTGTCAATTTTAAATTCAAAATAGTGCTGTCCTTCTTTTAAACCGCTAATTGGTATGGTAAATAAACCGGACATGATTTATTTTTTTGGTTTGCAAAAATATGAAAGCTTATTCAATTAAAAAAATTATAAACAAAAAAGTAACACTTATGGCAGAAGCGACAGGTTACCGTTAAAAATCAGCCGTTCGCCGATTTTGTGTTACTTCAGAGCTTTTTCAGGATTATTTTTGATCCGGATTAAAATCTATGAGACATGAAGCATGCAGATTATAATTTACAAAGACACAGGGAGCACCATCCGCAGGTAAGCATAGGCCTTTTCTTTATTATCCTTGGAGTTGCTCTCCTGGTAGCAACCAACGATTGGTTGCACCTTGGAGGTATAAAGGAATACTTTACATGGGAAACATTGTTGATTTTTGTAGGTACGCTGCTTCTGCTTAATCTTCACTTCATTCCCGGATTACTGCTTATGGCATTGGGTGCATGGTTCCTGATTGATAACTTTTATGGCGAAATCCCGGTGTTGATAAAGACTATTTACTGGCCGGCAGTTATTGTGCTGATTGGCATTTCGTTCATCATTTCCTCATTTGTTAAAAGGAACAGATATCAGTAAATAAATTAAAAACAAATAAATTTACAGCTATGGAAACAATAAATGATTACAGGGAGGATAACGAGCAGCCGGCAGGACGCAGGCATAATCACATCACAAATAACAGGGTGGTAATAGGGGCTGTACTTGTTCTCGCAGGATTGGCTCTTGTTATCAGAAATACGGGATTTTTCCCCGATTTCATTGATCATGTGATATTCAGCTGGCCGATGCTGCTTGTTGCGGTCGGCCTTGTAATGACACTCGGGGCAACAGAAAAAACAGCCGGAATTATTATCATGGCTGTCGGGGGATTCTTTATGATCCCGCTTGTTTTTCGTGAGACATTCCACATGTATAACATGTTCTGGCCTTCCATCTTCATAATAATCGGCATTATTTTTATTGTCACAAAGCGAAGAGGATGGGGTTCGGTATCATCGAAAGGTATGGCAACCGATGATTTCATTGATTATGCAGTAATTTTCAGCGGAAGTGAGCGGCAGGTCATATCACAGAATTTCAAAGGAGGGAAAATTGCCTCAGTCTTCGGGGGCATCGATCTTGATCTGACCAGGGCAAAGCTGGCTCCCGGCAGAAATGTACTTGAAATTGCCGCTGTCTTCGGAGGTGTAGGTATAATTGTTCCTGATGACATGTTCGTAACCATTGAGGTAACTCCGGTTCTCGGAGGATTCAGTGATTCAAGGAGACTTTTTCCGGGAACAACAACTGACAGGACAAGCCAGCTGGTAATCAAAGGTGCTGTTGTATTCGGCGGCGGGGAAATAAAAAGCCACAAATAATACTGAAAATGAAACATCCTGTACTTGAAAACAGGGTACGGCTTGTGGTTTGGTGGCTGGTCTGGCTCTTTATTGCGCTGGGCCAGGCATTTTTATTTTATATTGCTTACGGGACTTTTTTGAATATCAGTATTGTTGACAGCCTGCTGTCACTCCTGATATATTCAGGTATAGCATTATCCTTATGGTATCCTTTCAACTTCTTTAACAGAAGTGAAACAAAATCCCTGACTCTTGCTTTAAATCTGGTTATTACCGGTGCCATTTCCGTTACTTTCTGGGTTCTGATCACTAAACTGATAATCCCTCTTATCCTGCCAGGTCAGGATAATTTTAACGAATACTGGATCGCGACCTTCCCTTACAGAATAGCAACCGGTGTTTTTATTTACGGTTTAATAATCCTGACCTATTATCTGTTCGTAAGTCTCTCAAACCTGTCTGAAAAGAAATCCAGGGAGGCAAAACTTGAGAGCCTTGTCACAGAGACTGAACTTAAAATGCTACGATCACAGATCAATCCCCATTTTCTTTTCAACAGTCTGAATTCAGTGAGCTCTCTTACAATTACCGATCCTGAAAAAGCAAGGGATATGGTCATTAAGCTGTCGGAGTTCATGAGATATGCGCTTTCCAAGAAAGATGAGCAGCCGGTCTCCCTCAGAAGTGAACTGGAAAACCTCAGGCTATATCTGGATATTGAAAAAGTAAGGTTCGGTGACAGATTATCAACAGAGGAACAAATCGATGAAAAATGCCTTGACATTAAAATGCCGGTGATGCTGCTTCAACCCCTTTATGAAAATGCAATAAAACACGGGGTTTACGAAAGTACCGAATGTGTCAGGATCACTACCAGGTTAAGCCTGATTGATGGTTATATGGAAATCACTATAAGCAATAATTATGATCCGGCTCCGCAATTGAGGAAAGGAACAGGAACCGGTCTGATGAATGTATCCAGGAGACTTGAATTGTTCTATGGC
>CAYWEQ010000101.1:0-3033 GCA_964457185.1 uncultured Rikenellaceae bacterium | reverse complement strand
ATCCGGCATTATTTAAAAGAACTTGATTATATCGAAGTAATCGCTGAATGTACCGATGGCTTCTCAGGTCTGAAATCAATTACAAATATAAAGCCGGATCTTGTATTTCTGGATATCCAGATGCCCCGGCTTTCCGGAATTGAAATGCTTGAGGTTATGACTGAGAAACCTGTTATTATTTTTACTACAGCTTATGATCAGTTTGCCCTGAAAGCATTTGAACTTAATGCAGTTGATTATCTTTTAAAACCTTTCCCGAAAAGACGGTTCCTTGATGCTGTAAACAAAGCCGTTGAAAAGATCCGGGCAGGTGCCGGAAACATGGAGCCCGCACAGCTGCTTGCAAAAAAGCCCGAATCTGCCGCTCCAGTCAACAGGATAGTGGTACGCAAGGGCAATGCCATCAATCTTATTCCGGTTGAACAGGTCAAGTATGTTGAGGCACAGGATGACTATGTTATGATCCATCACTCTTCAGGCAAAGCCCTCAAACAACAAACAATGAAGTTCTATGAGCAAAATCTTCCTCAAAAGGATTTCGTCAGAATTCATCGTTCATTTATCGTCAGGGTTCAGGAAATCAACCGTATCGAACCCTATGAAAAGGACAACCATATCGCGATCCTTAAATCAGGGGAAAAGTTACCGGTAAGCCGGGCAGGATATAAACACCTCAAAGAAGAACTCAATTTTTAAATTGTTTAGCATCTAAACAATTTATTTTATCCTTTGTATTACTTTGCGTCTTGGTGTCTTAGTGGCATTTTTTTCTTGCCACCAAGGCTCTGAGTCACCAAGGTTCACAAAGTTGAAATAATTGAAGTTGTGTCACTCCAGCTATCTTTTCAAACGGTTTTCTTTTTTATATCTCCTTAGCTGATTTGAAAAAGGACGGTAGCGCCGGAATCTGAAAAGAGGGACAGGATCGTAGCCGTGTGTTCCGCCCGGACGACACCGTAATATTCTGTTTGTACCCAGCAAGAAGCCAGTAAATGGCCCGTGGATCTTCAGCGCATCGAGCATATACTGTGAGCAGGAAGGGATGTGACGGCATGAAGGCCGCAGAAATGGTGAAATGGCATACCTGTAAACATAAACCGGAAGGGAAAGAAAGACTGAAAATATATTGTTCAGAAATTTTAACATGTGGCAAAGATAACAATTGACCAATTCCGTCTGTTATATGTGGAGGCAGCACTTGGTTCGCTGGCTATGCTTTTATATTACATTATGATCTTTACCGGAGCAGGAGAAAATTAAGAAAAATGAAGCCGGAGAGCCTGCCCCGCCCCAGCGGGGCTTTCAATTCCAATAACCATGGTTACATCCGTGGTGACAGTAATGCATTCCATTACAACACCGGCAGTGTTGAAGCAGATTGTTAAAGCTAATTTGTTTTGTAGTGTATTCTTCAACCCTCTCCGGGGTTGTAAAACATTAATATGCTGATACCCCGGATGTTACCGGGGATATTGGACTTTTACGCTTCAAGCGTCATAAATCAGTGGCCCTGACTTCAAGCCACTTTGTATACTTATGGATTGACCTGAGGATGATCCATATCACCACAGCTCCGGCAAACATATAGATCCAGATTTTTGTAAAGAAGAATTTCTCAGTAAGAAAATAATTCCTGCAAAAATCTAATACTGCGAATATTAAAAATATATTCAAAAAGCTGTTGTATTCCCGGCTGAGAACATTACGCAGCGAGAATCGAAGTTTCGGACGTATGAATTTAAATGTGAATGGGAAAAAGGCACTGACTTTCTCTGAATATTTGTCATATTCATCATCGAATTTTCTTCTCAGGAATTGTTCTTCGGCAAAGATTATTCTTTCATAATAGAGCCAGTACAGAAGGCAAAAAACAACAGTAAACCAGGCAGATTTTAGAAAGAGAACTGGTCCGAGCCACATAAAAAAATTGCCCACATAAAGCGGATGCCTGACTATGGAATAGATTCCGGTTATATTCAGTTCATCAGCTATCTGACCTGCCGCCGTATTTCTTCCTGAGGTGTTTCTTGCCGCAAATCCGACCGTAGATATCCGGATTATCTGACCAAAGAGGCTGATACCCAGGAATATCATTTCATCACGCAGATCAAATATTAACGCCTGCCTGTTTCCCAGGTACATCATTACAATCCCTGCAACTACCATGAAAACAGGAAGCCAGCCCCTTCGCCTGAAAAGCCAGTTGCCGCTGTTTTCAAATTCATGCACCAGTGCCATGACAGGTATTTAAAAGATTACTGCGGCAAAAGTATTAAATTTCTAGAAACTGTATTTAACACGAAGAAATACAAGGTTGATCCTGGTTTCGGATCCGCTCATTTCAGCGTTGAAATGCTGCCATATTAGAGAAAAATCAACGTTCTCGGCAAGGGAATAGTCAAAAGAGGGACCTGCAAAATAACCTTTAAGATCAGGAAACCACATTGCCGATAGTCCCAGGTTCATTAATGGAGTAGCCGCCCATGTGAATTGCCCGAAAGCTGAAAACTCTGAAAAGGCAAGGTCCCTGGCTGAAAGATTGCCTGAATAGAAGCTTGCGATATTATTCAGCTTCAGCGGATTGTTGCAGTACATAAGCTGGATCTGCGCCATAGAGTTATTTTCAAATATTTTGTCAAACCCGGCTGTTATTACTGTAGTCCCTGTTGTATCCTTAAAACTTTCAAGTGGCCTGAACCACGATCCCTCACCCCTGAAGGATACTGATCCGATTGAGCCTGACCATCCCCCTCCTGCAACGATATCTGAACTGTTGGAGTATCCTGCCAGGAACTGTATGTCATATCCCCATTTGTTGAACCGGTATAAAGCTGCCGCAGTTACATCGTCTTCACTGTCAATTTTAGCAGCTAACTCAATGGCTGATGAAAAGGACGGATAATATTGAAGCCGTATAGCATCGCTGCCGGGTCTTTCAATATAATCAAAATCGAAAAATGAATATGCGTTGAAAATATCGTTTGGATTCCAGACAAATGTTTGTCCCCAGTTAATCCTCTGCCGCCCAATCCG
>CAYWEQ010000100.1:3669-7223 GCA_964457185.1 uncultured Rikenellaceae bacterium | reverse complement strand
GAATTCCCTTCTAATGAAAAACTTGATGAATTATTCCCGGGAAAACCGGTTCTTATAACACGTATAGACGGACATGCCGCACTGGCAAGTTCTGAAGCTTTGCGGAGAGCAGGAATTAATCCCGGAATGAAAGTCACTGGCGGAACTATTTTCACCAGAAACGGAAAACTCACAGGATTGCTCGTGGATAATGCAATCGGACTGGTAAGTAAGATCATACCTGAACCATCTCAGGAAGAAAAGAGTGCCGGGCTTCTCAAAGCACAGGAGAATTGTTTTGCAGTGGGTCTTACCGGTGTTCATGATGCTGGACTCGATTATGAAGATTTACATTTAATCGATTCCCTTCAAAAAGCAGGATTGTTAAAAATGAGAATCTATGGTATGCTTGAGCCCGGCAGGAAAAATTTTGAAGAATACATGTATAAGGGGATATATAAGACAGATCATCTTAATGTAAGATCCCTGAAATTATATGCCGATGGAGCTCTGGGCTCACGCGGTGCACTCTTGCTGGAACCATATGCTGATGATCCCGGCAATTACGGCCTTCTTACAACTGATCCGGATAATCTTATAAATAACTGCAGAGAAGCATACCAGTCTGGTTACCAGGTAAATACGCATTGCATCGGTGATAGTGCAAACCGGCTGATCCTGAAAATTTACAGTGATATCCTTAAAGGAGAAAACGATAAGCGTTGGCGGATTGAACATGCCCAGGTAGTACATCCTGATGATTTCATACAGTTCAGGAAATACAATATAATTCCTTCCGTCCAGCCTACTCACGCCACATCTGATATGTATTGGGCGGATGAAAGGCTTGGTGAAAAAAGGCTGGTGGGTGCATATGCATTTAAAAAACTGCTGGAACAAAATGGCTGGATTCCAAATGGCAGCGATTTCCCGGTTGAATCTATTAATCCTGTGTATGGATTTTATGCTGCTGTTTCCCGAAAAGACCTGGAGGGATATCCTGAGGGAGGATTCATGCCTGAACAAAGACTGACCAGAGAGGAAGCTCTCAGAGCTATGACCATCTGGGCCGCAAAAGCTGCTTTTGAAGAAAATGAAAAGGGAAGCATCGAGCCCGGAAAATTTGCAGATTTCATCGTCACTTATTCAGATCTAATGACTATCCCTGAAAAGGAGATTCCTGACGTTAAAATCAGAATGACTTTCTCCGGAGGGGAACAGGTATATCCCCCCACAACAAAGTAAAGGGGCTTTACAATCTAATAGGCTTACCAGCCCAGAAATCAAGTATCTTAGTGTAGAAGATATACTGGAATTTGGCCTGCAAAAGGTCGGATTGGGCTTTGGTTAAATTATTTTTGGAAAGATTATAATCGACGGAACTGACCATTCCTACATTAAATTTCTGTTGAGTATAATTGAATGATTCTTCCGTGGACCTGACCGCTTCCAGGTTAGCGTTATAATATTCAAGTGCAGCCTGGGCATCTGCATATGCCTGCTGGATACTCTTGTACATTGTCTGTTTCGTCTGCTCAAGATTTACTTTGGCATCAAGCATTGAAACTTTTGCATGACTTATCCTGTTCTGGGCATTGAATCCGTTAAACAAAGGGATATTAAGGGAAAAAGAAAGTTGCTGGTACCCTTTATCCTGAAGCTGTTGCTGCCAGCGGTAAGGAGCGGTAGGGTCCTCAGGACTTACTGAAATCTCGCTATACAAAGTATAATAAAGATATCTTGCTGACAGGGAAGGGTACCGATCTCCCCTTGCTGCAGAAAGTCCTTTCTCAAAACCCAGCAGGTTATATTCTGCACTTTTTACCATAGGCATAACCTTAAGGGCATCACTGTATACGCTGTCAACTGATCTGAGATCACTGGCGTCTGTAATAGCCAGTTCAGGTATTACAATTGAAAACTGCTTTATTTCATTTGTATCCAGATCCATATACTGTGCAAGGTTTAGGTATGATATTTCCAGGTCATTCCTTGCAGCTACAACATTAGCAGCTTCCCTGGCTTCCTGTGCCTGAATCTCATATAAATCACCCCTTGACAGATTGCCCACTTCTACCAGTCTTTCATTTTTCTGTACCTGCTGCCGGGTTATTGCAAGCTGATCTTCAGCTATCTTAAGCAATTCCGTATTAAGTAATATCTGCAGGTAGGCACCACCTATTAAAATGGTAA
This sequence comes from uncultured Rikenellaceae bacterium, assembly GCA_964457185.1. Lineage (GTDB taxonomy): Bacteria > Bacteroidota > Bacteroidia > Bacteroidales > VadinHA17 > LD21. Next base: position 5,051 of record CAYWEQ010000100.1, on the reverse strand, counting down.
TATTGTTTTTCAGATCTTCAACATCCTCCAATCTTGCCAGGAGGTTAAAATGATTCTGCCGCATAGTATTATAAGTAGATAACCCGGCAAACAAATTCAGACGGCTTTCAATGCCAACATTACCATCCTGAAAAGCCTGGTCTACATATTCATAGGTATCAAAATTGGGAGCCCGTCCTTTATTAAATGTGTAGTTGCCAAAAGCATTCGCCGTTGGCAGAGTCTGAGACCTCGCAGTCAGCAGGTCACTTTCTGCTGAACGCACAAGCAGCTTCTGTCTCTGGATCCGCAGATTATTTTCATGTGCATATCCAATACAGTCTTCAAGCGTCCATTCCTTTTGTGCACTTGTCAGCCAGGCCGGGAGGACAAAACATAATGTAATTACCACTGATCTAAAAGTAACCATTGCCGATTTTTTTTTTGACATATCCGGTAGATAACTATTTTTTCCTCCTTCTCCGGTAAAGAACCTGTATATATTTTGCATTCTCAAGAGGAGTATATATCTGCATTATTTCCCACTCCTTATCATAACTTTCTATAGCTTTTTTGAGTCGGGAAATCCTTGCAAGCGAATTATGCACCTCATCATCCGCCCTGGTTAGTTCATCTTCCACATCCCATGGGAATGACGCTACCCTGAAATTGTATTCAATCTCTTCATCGCCAACCTTTAAAAGAATGCTCGCTATCTGGTCTTCACCAAAATTTGGAATTGGAACACAAAGGTCTTTCATCTTTGTTTATTTTTTAAGCGCAGATATTTCTTAAAGAACGTGCTTAATATTTTCCGTGACTATATGTCCGTCAAACAGATGTATGATCCTGTGCGCCTTTTCAGCATCAGTTGGAGAGTGGGTAACCATTACTACAGTTGTGCCATCCTTGTTAAGCTCAGAGAGCAGGTTCATAACCTCTTCACCGTTTGCTGAATCAAGGTTACCTGTTGGTTCATCAGCCAGGATCAGTTGTGGTTTTGTGACTACAGCTCTTGAAATGGCAACCCTTTGCTGCTGCCCCCCCGAGAGCTGCTGCGGAAAATGCTTTTTCCTGTGTACGATTTTCATACGGTCAAGGACCTCATTGACTTTTTTCTTGCGCTCTGCGGATGAAACTTTCATGTAAAGCAAAGGCAATTCAACATTTTCATATACCGTAAGTTCATCTATCAGATTGAAGCTTTGAAATACAAAACCTATGTTCCCCTTGCGCAGATTAGTCCTTTGCCTTTCCCTGAATCTGGACACCTCCACTCCGTTGAAATATAAAAGGCCGCTCGAAGGATTATCAAGTAATCCAACAATATTTAATAGTGTGGATTTACCGCATCCGGATGGCCCCATGATTGCAACAAAATCACCATTATTAACCTCCATAGT
>CAYWEQ010000100.1:0-3569 GCA_964457185.1 uncultured Rikenellaceae bacterium | reverse complement strand
TTAATCCTTCAGAATAAGTTTATCTACATCCCCGAAGTTATCATAACCGGATACTATTACCTTCTCTCCCACCTCAAGTCCGCCAAGGACTTCATAAAATCTTGGATTTTGCCTTCCTATACTGATATCTCTTTTATAGGCATAACTTCCATCCTCACTTATGATATAAACCCACTGTCCGCCTGTACTCTGGTAAAAGCCTCCCCTGGGAATCAGTATAGCTTCGTTTGATTCACCAAGTTCCAGCTTTATCCTGGAAGTCTGACCGATCTTAATCTGGGGAGGAATTCCGGAAGTGAATTCCATGTCTACATAAAACCTTCCGTTTTGCACTTCAGGATATATCTTAATGATTTTACCGGGATATGAAACGCTGGCAAAATCACATTCACCCGTTAATCCCCTGTTAACACGGGCAATATAATGCTCATCGATCTCAACTCTTAGTTTGTAAGAATCCAGAATATTGATAGTCCCGATCCTTGTACCATAAGTTACCACCTCTCCTGTTTCGGGATTCAATGTGGCCAGTTCACCATCAACTGATGCCCTGATATTCAGGTTATCAAGCCGGCTCTTTATGATCTGGAGATTCCTGTTCAGGCTCACAACAGAAGCTTCCATTGATTCTATCTGAACCTTCCTGAAAATCGAATCCTGATATTGTATTTCCTTTAATAAAGTAAGCCTTCTACTTGTGGCGTCATACATTTCCTTTGACTGGTCAAACTCTTCGCGGGATATAAGCTGTTCTTCAAAAAGCTTTATATTATTTTTGTAAGCTCTTTCATGCTGGGCCAGTAGCCTGATCGTTTCTATCAGCTGGGTTTCCGAATTCAGCTGTTGCTGTACCATCGTGAGCTGTGCAGTCCTCTGCTGATTTACTGCCTGTACAATCTGAGCCTCAACGTTGGAGATCTCAAGGATAAGGTTGTTATTGCTCATCCGAAGGATAATATCACCTTTCTTCAGTTTACTTCCCTCCTCGAGAATTATTTCTTCAACCCTGCCACTTTCTATCGCATCAATATAGATAGTCTTTATTGGTTCAACTGTTCCGATCACAGCAATATAGTCCTGAAAAACATCACGCGTGATCTCTGCAATAGAGATTTTTTCAGTTTCAACATTTAGCTTTGAACTTTTATCACCAAATATTAGCTTAAATGCAACAAATAAAATCGCTATGCTACCCAGTGAAATCCAAAGAGTCTTTCTGCTGAAGAATTTAAACTTCTTCTCGATTTTGCGGTCCATGCCATCCATTGCCAGATTGAAATAAGTTATGTATTTTATTTAACCATTTATTATGCCAAATTCCGCAAATAACTGTCTGATAGTACATTAAATAATCCTGAAATTTCCTAAATGGTTATTCTGACTGTTCAATTATGCAACAATAATAGTACGATTCCGGACAATCATAAAAATTATATTTAAATTTACTGCCGTTTGCCGGACGTCATCGTTATTTTATTCTTCAAATATGATTACAAAAGTAGGGAAAATAATGGCAGTGGATGATAATGAAGACATCCTGTTTGCGCTTAAATTATTGCTCAAACAGCATGTTGAACTTATCACAACCGTAAATAATCCGGAACTGATCCCATCTTTGCTGACTCAGGAAGATTGGGATGTTATCCTGCTGGATATGAATTTCACAAAAGACGCCATCAGCGGGCAGGAAGGTTTTGACTGGCTGGCAAAAATTCTGGAAATAATACCTGATGCGGTTGTTGTATTTATAACGGCATACGGAGATGCTGAAAAAGCTGTCAAAGCCATCAAAGCAGGGGCAACGGATTTCATCCTCAAACCATGGCAAAATGAGAAACTCCTTGCAACAGTCTCAGCTTCAATCAAACTGCACAAATCCCGTATGGAAGCCAAAGGATTGCGGTCGAAGCAACAGGAGATCAGTGCCGTGCTGGATAAGCCTTTCCATGAATTCATTGGAGATTCTTCCGGTATGCAGCAGGTCTTTAAGTCTATTAATAAAGTTGCCGCTACAGATGCCAACGTCCTCATTCTGGGCGAAAACGGTACAGGTAAGGAGCTTGTGGCAAGGGCATTGCACAGAAATTCCACGCGGAAAGATGAAGTCTTTATCAACGTCGACCTTGGATCAATTGCTGAAACACTTTTTGAAAGCGAGCTTTTCGGTCATGAAAAAGGAGCATTTACCGACGCCATTAAAACCAAACCAGGCCGTTTTGAAATTGCTGATAAGGGAACTCTTTTTTTAGATGAAATCGGCAATCTTTCTACCGCGATGCAGACAAAACTCTTAACGGCAATTGAACGGAAGGAAGTGACACGTGTCGGGAATAATAAACCGGTTCCTGTGGATGTCAGGCTGATCTGTGCCACCAATGTAAATATCCGCGACATGGTAAGTGAAAACAGATTTCGTCAGGATCTGTTATACCGGATAAATACAGTTGAAATTCAGCTGCCTCCTTTACGGGACAGGGTAACAGATATTCCTTTACTTGTTGATCACTTTCTGAAGATTTATTCAAAAAAATACAAAAAAGATATAAGAGGAGTTGCTCCGGAAGGCCTGAAAAAACTTATGCAGTACCATTGGCCGGGAAATGTCAGGGAACTCCAGCATGCCATTGAAAGGGCAGTCATTATGAGTGATATAGATAAACTCGAGGCTGATGATTTCCTGCTATCTGCTCAAAGTCAGAAGGTAGAAGGATTTGACCTGGAATCCTACAATCTTGATGAAATTGAAAAAGCAATCATTACCAGGGTCCTTAAACAATATCAGGGTAATATTACTCAGGCGGCTACTGAACTCGGATTAACGAGAACATCACTGTACAGAAGGATGGAAAAATATGATCTATAAGAATTTCAGAATAAATATTATTGTAAGGATAATTATCCTTGCAGCTACCGTATTTCTTTTTTTCATCGCACTGGAAACTAATTTTCATGTTACTCCTTTTCTTGTCGGCGCAGTGATCCTGTTTGAGATTTTTGCCCTCATCCGCTATGTCGACAGAACAAACCGCGATCTGACCAGCTTCCTTGAATCAATACGGTTCGCGGAATTTAGCCGGTCATTCAAGATTGAAGGTATGGGCAGTTCTTTTGACGAACTTAACAAGGCGTTTAACGATGTTATAAACGATTTTCAGAAAGTCCGTTCAGAGAAGGAGGAACATTTCCACTACCTCCAGAGTATTGTTCAGAATATTGATGTCGCCATTCTCGCTTATCGTAAGGATGGTACTATTGAAATGATAAATAAGGCAGCTAAAAAACTGTTCCAGATCCACAGCCTGAAAAATATTAAAGGACTGGAACAGCTCAGTCCTGAACTGGTCAATACACTTTTACATATTAATCCGGGGGAAAATGCACTGGTCAAGGTACAGGACCAGGATGATATTCTTCAGCTGGCCATATATTCAACGGAATTTAAAATAAAAGACAAACTTATCATTCTTTCTACAGTCAACAATATTCAGAATGTCCTGGAAGAACAGGAGACAGAGGCCTGGCAAAAACTAATAAGGGTCCTCACACATGAGATCATGAATTCTATCACT
>CAYWEQ010000099.1:0-7270 GCA_964457185.1 uncultured Rikenellaceae bacterium | reverse complement strand
GTGATTGCTCCGGATCATCCTCAATTTTCTTCCGCAGGTTGGCAATATGGGTATCGACGGTTCTGGGTGTTACATAAACCTCATCACCCCAGATGCTGTGAAGAATATCATCTCTTTTAATTACTTTCCCGGCATGTTGCATCAGCAGCTTCATCAGGGCAAATTCGATAGTGGTGAGCTGAACCTGTTCGCTGTTTTTTGTAAACAGGTATTTTGAAGGATCCAGCTCAAAGGGGCCAAGCCGGATTGTTGTCAAGGCAGTTTGATGGTTCCTGATCTCCGAGCGGCGCAGCAGGGCTTTGACACGGGCATGAAGCTCGAACGGACTGAATGGTTTTGTTATATAATCGTCTGCTCCAAGCTCAAGCCCGAGCACTTTGTCGAATTCCTGGCTCCTGGCCGTCAGCATGATAATCGGGGTTCCGATATTGCGCCGCCGCAATTCCTTGCAGATCTCCAGTCCGCTCAACTCCGGCAACATAAGGTCGAGAATGATGATATCGAGGTTCAGATCCAATGCCTTTTCAAGCCCCTCAGGTCCTGTCGCTGCAGAGTCTACCTCATAACCTTCAAATTTAAAATCATCCTCCAGGGCCATCCGGATGTTCCGGGCATCTTCAATTATCAGAATTCTTTTCATGTGTTTATAATTTGTTTTTTAATGGTCACATGGAACTCGTCCCGATTCATTGGGACTCGGTTCATGGTTCCCTGTTTTTATTGATGGGCAGATGTACATTGAAGGTGCTTCCTTCCCCGGGCCTGCTTTCCAGGGTAAGGTGCCCTCCATGAGCTTCTATAATTTTTTTTACGATAGTCAAACCAATACCACTTCCCTTGATTCCTATCCGCTGCGGTTCGTCGCCGCGATAGAACCGGTCGAATATTTTTTCCTGATCTTTACTGGAAATACCAATTCCGTAATCCTTCACACAAAACAGCAATTCATTATCTCCGGGAAACAGGTTGATGTCAATTTGCCTGGATGTCCCGGAAAATTTTATTGCATTATCAACCAGATTATAAAAAACCTGGAGAATGGCATTCTTGTCGGCCTGGATGACCGGTACCTTGTAAGAGCGGTTATACCGGATTTCAAATCCGGATTCCGGAAGTCTTTTGCGGGTTGATTCGAGAAACTTCTGTAGGAGTTCATCCAGATCCAGATCGACAAAATCGTATTTCTTGCGATCATCGTCAATCCTCGAGAAATCCAGAATATTATCTATCAGATGACTGAGGTGTTCACTCTCCTCCAGCATTGCTGAGTAATATGCCGATTTGCGTTCTTCAGTCTGTACCCGGTTATGATGCAGCATTTCAGTCATCATGCGGATGGAAGTGAGCGGACTTTTTAATTCATGCGATACATTGGAAATGAATTCCGATTTCATTTTATTCAGCCTGAGTTCCACGTTGAGGGTATAGATCGTAAAAACAAAACCGAGTATCATGAGGAGTGCAATCAGAATAAAAATAAAAAGATAAATGCCGCTTCCTGCTTTCAATAATGTTGCCATGAATCCGGGTTTATTTTCACTTAGCAGTAATTTGCATTGGGGAAGATATTCGGGAAAAGGGAAAGAAAGGTAGCCGGTTTCTTCCTTAATAACCTTAGAAAAAATGAGCCTTCCGTTATTTTCTTCAATCTTTAAGTTTACTGAAGAATCCGGGTCAAGCTTATGGATCAGTTTTTCAGATATAGATTTCACATAAGCCGGGAAATCAATCACCATACCAGTTTGTACTCCATTATTTTTATCCCATAATAAATACACGGCTGCAAGCTCAGCTGAATTAATCGGGATACAGGATATTCCATTTTTGCTGTCTTTAAAATGGTTATTGACGTTGGGAGCGATCACATCCGTCTCGCTGAGTATTCGGATAAGGTAATCAGTGCGGGCTCTCTGAGTATCGAGTTTCGCGAACAGGGAATCTATCACCGGATCTGTTTTCGGGATAATCTCTTTTAAAGACTGGTAAAACATGTCAAACTGAGTTTCGTCGTATTCACACGGAGGGTGCAGCAAAAGCTCCAGGTATTGCCGGGAATTGTTCTTCATTTCATCCTTTTCTCCATTTGCCTGGTTGATCTTCAGAATCTCCAGACCGGCAATCAGTCCTAGCGGTATCTGTCCGTTCAGAAGGCTTCCCGGGTAATCCTTCCGGATAACATCATACAGAGCTTTAGCCTGTTCAAATTGGTTCATCTTGTTATACAACCGGGCTGAAGCCACCAGTGCCTGGATTTTTTCTGCGGGATTAGTCGTTTTGAGGGTCTTATCCTGATAAAACCTGAGCGCTTCCGAAAACCTGTGCTCGATAAACTCCAGCCGGAGACCTTCCTTCAGGTTGGATGGCGGGCTTTGCTGCTCAGGTTCGACGGGAAGCAGTGCAGCAGGGAGATAAAGAAGTTGATGAATTATGAGTTTTTTTGAACCGCCGGTGTCTTTGACAAACAATGCAAGCAGTGAAGGATCACCTTTTTTGAACCGGGACAGCATTGAGTCAGCGGTTTGTTCGTTCATGAACTGCACAAAACTTGAATCAATTGCAGTAAAAAAATCCTGACTGTTCATTTCAAGCCTCCTCAGGCTCTCCTTCTCGCGCAGAGCCTGGTCGTTACGTATGCCCCTGTAGGCCATATAACCCAGAAAAATGCCTGGTAGCACTACGGCCAGGGTATAATACAGCATGATCTTCTGTCTGCGTGATCCTGGATTAGTGGATTTCATGGGTGCTGCATAGCTAATGATTAGTAAATATCTGAAAAATCAAGCAGTTACGTGTTAAGAATTGGAGAAATTCTGTTAAGAATTGAATAAGGTTGCGGAATAAAAAGGGGCACAACGATTAAACATTGTGCCCCCTGAGAATGCTCTTATTATGAGTCTTTTATTTCGGCAAAAAGTTTTCCATTACCCAGTTTCCTGAATTTTCACCTGTGGAAGTGCGAGATGAGAACACGATATGACGTCCATCGGGATGAAAACTTGTATAGAAAGCATAGTCCGATTCTAATCCAAGTTTCTGGGAATCTCCGCCCTCTATGGGAATTCGCCATAAGCTGAATTTCTATCGACTTCCACGTTTTTTTCAATCTTAAAAGCTCCATACTGATAAACAGCAATTTAGGGTGTTGTTTTTGTAATTTTGCGTGTCTCGTAATTTTTGTGTCGATTTTATGTTTTTGAATCTATTACCGTTGGCTTTAACAATCTGGTTGTTTTTTAAAATGTATTTTCAAAAATCCTATAGGATCTTTAATCCGATTTGCGCTCAAAGCAACTATAAGTATATTTTATAGCGTATGGCTCTGTATTCCGGACATTAATTTACTTATTTTTACCATACCATATAAAATAAACAATGTGGTTGCTTTCAGAAAAATAATCTCTGCCATATTTCTCTTTTTACCACTTTCTGTAACCGCCAATACCTGGTATGTTGCAACATACGGCTCTGATACCAACAGTGGCTCCCCCCAGAACCCTTTTCAAACCATTGAAAAAGCAGTAAGCGTTGTACAGGCGGGCGAAACCATTTATGTAAGAGGCGGGGCTTTTAATCTGACTGCCACAATAACAATAGCCAAAAGCGGGGCAGAGGGTTCCCTCATTTCTTTGTTTGCTGTTCCCGGAGAAATAGCGGTTCTGGACTTTTCAGGACAAGCGCTGGACGGAAATAACAGGGGTATTAAACTGACCGGAAGCTACTGGCATATCAAAGGAATTAATATTACCGGGGCCGGTGATAACGGAATGAAAATAGAAGGAGGAAGCTATAACATTATTGAAAACTGTTCTTTTTACAGGAACAGGGACAGCGGATTGCAGCTTGACAACGGGGCATCTTTTAACACCATCCGGAACTGTGATTCTTATTATAATGCTGATCCTGCTGACTATGGAGATGCCGACGGTTTTGCACCCAAACTGACCGTGGGTAGCGGTAATTATTTCTACGGCTGCAGGGCATGGAAGAATTGTGACGATGGCTGGGACGGATACCTCAGAGGAGCAGACGATGTGAGCACTACGCTGGAGAACTGCTGGGCATTCGAGAACGGTTACCTGGAAGATGGTGCCGATCCCGGAACGAATGCCAACGGAAATGGCTTCAAGATGGGGGGCAGTGATGACAAAACCCTAAAACATAATTTTACCCTGAAAAAATGCCTTGCCTTTAAAAACAAGGTTAAAGGATTTGACCAGAATAACAACAGGGGATCCATGATACTCTATAACTGCACCGGACATAATAACTTAACTGCAGACTACAGGATTACCCAGGCACTTGCTGCCGGCAAGGTCCTGATCGTTAAAAACTGTGTTGATCTTAATAAAACAGCTGAAATAGGCAGCTTTGCCGAACAGGCAAAAAACAGCTGGATGGATCCGTTCGTTATCACTTCTGATGACTTTATAAGTATTGATGAGACTTCTGCCTATGGTCCGAGAAAAACGAATGGGGAGCTGCCCGATATAGGTTATATGCATCTCGCTTCGGGCAGCGATCTTATTGATGCAGGTGTGGATGTCGGTTTGGTTTTTGCCGGTGCATTGCCTGATCTTGGTTGTTTTGAAACAGGTATTTCAGGAATGCATGAAATGTCATACCTGACGGATGTAATCTGCTATCCGAATCCTCTAAATGAAAGAGGATTGCTTCAATTCAGCCTCAGCTCCGGAAGCAGATGTGAAGTAAGTCTTTTTGATATCTCGGGCAAACATATAAAAACACTTGCAGATCAGGTACTTGAAGCAGGTCGGCAGAATATCTTTATTGATTTTTCGGATATGATAAATGGATTGTATATATGCCGGATAAAACTAAATGATATTCCCGTATTTGCAATCAAAATTGTAAAATTGAATTATTGATTAAACGATAAATTAAATTTTCGCAATAATATGACAGAAAACGGATTGCAAAAGAAAGTATTCATCGTATTATCTGTTGTCTTTATGACAATTGGCTTTATTCTGTTATCAGGAAAAATATGCTTCTCGCAGGAGAAAAATCTTGAGCTTAATGGGAAAGATTATTTTGAAATGCGCGGTTTTAATGTCCTGGTTTTTGAGAATCAGTATAATGGAATGTTCTTCGATGAAAAAACCAACCGCCGGGTTAAAGTGTTACAATTACAGTTACGCTTGATAAACCGCTTCCTGAAAAGCTTGAGGGACGGGCTGGATTTAATATAGAATTCCTTCCTTCTGAATATTTTGGAAAGGCTTATATGATGGATGGTACAACAGGCTTGTTTCCTCTATATCCGTCTGGTTCAATGGACGTAAAACCGGCAGAGACCCAAATAACCCAGTTTGGCGGGTTTTCAACATTTGATGACCGGGGCCGGGCTGAATATGTCGAACCGAAACCATTCGCTGAGGGGAAGAATCTGATCCTGGCTCCGGAAGATCCTGAAAGACAGATCCGCATCGAGTCTGCCAACGGCAGCCTGATGCTGCTTGATGGCCGTGCGGTTGCCCAGAACGGATGGTACGTAGTGCGCACTCTGATCCCTGCAAACCAGACAGGTAAGGTTATAGAATGGGTTATCACTCCGACCATTATTCCAGACTGGATCAGGCCTCCCGTGATTGCTCATTCACAGATCGGTTATTACCCCGGCCAGGAGAAAGTTGCTGTTATTGAGCTGGATAAAAATGATAAGCTTATAACGAATGCATCAGTTCTTAAGATGGCAGACAATGGTGAATGGATTGAAAAATTCAGCGGTGAGGTTAAAGCCCGGGGAAAGGATACCCGGAATGAACGTTGGCGGATGGTTTGATGCGGGCGATTATGATCTCCGTACTGGGTCGCATTGCAATACCATTTCGCACTTTGTTGATACATGGGAATACTTTGGCATCAACCGTGATGAAACACTGATCGACCAGGAACAGCGCTTTGTTGATATTCACCATCCTGACGGTAAGCCTGATATACTTCAGCAGATCGAACACGGAACACTCTATCTTATTGCCCAGCACAGGGCGTTCGGACATGCGATTACCACAGTTATTGAACCAAACCTATATCAGTATCATCACCTTGGAGATGCTGTTAACATTACGGATAACCTGAATTACAACCCGGAACTTAAACCTTATGAGTCGGATGGAGTTACAAGCGGAACCCCTGATGACAGGTGGGTATTTACAAACAGGTCATCCCGGATGAATTACAGCTCCCTGGTTGCACTTGCAGGAGCAAGCCGTGCTCTCCGGGGATACAATGATGCGCTGGCGGAAGAATGCCTTGCAACAGCAAAGAAAGTCTGGACCGATGAACATAATCAGACCACTGAAGCTGACAGACCGGGATTCGGATTCGCCGGTACCGGCGAGATGGAGGCAGCATTACAATTGTACATCTGCACTAAAGAAAATCAATATGCCGAACGGTTTAAAGAGCTGCTGTGGCCCGCTATGGATAAAGGATTTATAATGAATATGAAGCTGGCTGCCCGTGCAGTTCCTTATATGGATAAATCATACAAAGAAAAACTTCAGCCATATGTAATAAGATATAAGACTGCAAATGATGATCTTTTTAAGCAAAATCCGTTCGGAGTTTCAATATCCACCGGGGGATGGGGCGGAAATGAAAGTATAATCAGCTGGGCTATAACAAATTATCTTTTGCATAAATCATTTCCGGAAATAATCGGCTCCGAATATACCTGTCGCGGATTGAATTATATTCTTGGCTGCCACCCCGCTTCGAATATTTCATTTGTTTCAGGAGTCGGTACACGATCACAGGAGGCAGCTTACGGAAACAACCGTGCCGATTTTACTTTCATTGCTGGCGGAGTTGTCCCGGGGGTGCTTATTCTGAAGCCGGACTTTCCTGAACATATGGAAAAATGGCCCTTTCTCTGGGGAGAAAATGAATATGTGATAAATATTTGCGCAGAATATATTTTTCTTTTAAATGCAGTTCTTGATCTGAAAAAGGAAAATAAATAATCAGAAATAGAATCTGATGATCAATGTGGCTCATGGGTTAGAAATACCCACAGAGCATTTTTAATTGACTCCCCATTTCTTCATCAGGTACTCTGCCATCAGCACATCATAAAGACTATAACGAGCAGCAAATCCGGTAGCTTTGGCGCTTTGTTCGATGAATAGTTTTTTTACTGCGGCAGCGATTTCCGGGTTATTTACACCGATAGCATCTATGCTGTTTAGGGCAAAATTCCTGTCGGTCATTTTATAAGTTATTGTGTCCTGTAAAATGTTAATATATG
>CAYWEQ010000098.1:2216-7519 GCA_964457185.1 uncultured Rikenellaceae bacterium | reverse complement strand
ATCTCAACTGCGACTATGATCGTTCTGCTCATCATTATATTGCTGAACAGAACACGTATGGAGAGAGAACAAAAGTTACGGCAATTCCTGCTTGAAAAGTACCAGAGCTTAATCGTTGAATATCTTTATGGTGATACTGTTTCAGATGAGTTCATGAAAATTGCCTCAGACAGGTTTCGCAGGCAGGTGCTGATAGACCAGATAATCGACGTGAGTGTTAACCTGAAAGGAGATTCTGAAGAAAAGCTGAGTAATCTCTATAACCAGCTTGGTCTTCGAAAAGATTCTATAAGAAAAGCATACAGCAGAAAGTGGCACTTCAAGGTCAAAGGATTCAGGGAACTGGCATTTATGAATATAAGGGATGCTAATGAAGAGATATACAAGGCGCTTAATTCAGTAAATGAAATACTCAGAATGGAAGCACAAATCGCCCTTGTAAGATTGAGTGGAGAAAATCCGTTTATGTTCCTTAGTCATCTCAAGAGACCATTTTCAATCTATGAACAGATCACTCTTCATGAATTGCTGGTCCAGCATAACCTACCTGTACCTGCTTTCAGAGAATGGCTCGACTCTCCCAATCCTACTGTCATAATGTTTGCGCTCAGGATGGTTCGCGAATTCAAACAGCAAGATGCTGAAGAAGAGGTTACTAAAGTATTATCTCACCAGGAATCCAGGGTTAAACATCTTGCAATTGAGGTTGCAGGTGACCTCAATATGAGGTCTTCTCTCGAAATTATGAAAAAGATGTATAAAAACGAGGATTATAATAACTGTACAGAAATACTCAGGTCATTGGCAAAAATGCCTGAACCCTCAATGCTGGGTTTTCTTAAACTGGTGTTGGATAAGGAAGATGATGTTCAGCTTCAGATAGAAGCAACAAGGGCAATTGAGAATATGGGCGAGATTGGTGTTGCTGCATTGGTGAAACTTATGAAATCTGAATATAAAAACTATAACATTATAATAAGGCATGTTCTTGACAGAAGGATTAATTAAATCATAAAAATGGCTTTCTTTTTTGCAAATATTATTTTCATCCTCACACTGGTGCTGTTTAGTTCTTACCTTTTACTCGGTATTTTTTCAGCACTTGCTCTGCGAAAATATCTGCGTAAGAACAGCTATATAAATTACAATTCTCTTGTCCTTTCCCCACTTAGCCCGAGGGTATCAATTATTGCTCCTGCTTATAATGAAAGCCGAAACATCATTGACAATGTACGTACACTCCTGTCACTTTACTACAATAATTTCGAAGTGATTATTATAAACGATGGTTCAACCGATGATACCTTTAACAAGGTTAAGGAAGCATTTAATATGGTCAGAGTGAACTATTACTTCGATTACCGGATACCATGCGAAAGAATCAAGGGTGTTTATAAATCAAAAGATCCATCTTTTAATCGATTAACTGTTATTGATAAAAATAACGGAGGGAAGGCGGATTCACTGAATGCCGGAATAAATATCAGCAGAAGCAGTTTGATCGTTACCATTGATGCTGATTCCATCATCGAAGCTGATTCCTTACTTAAGCTTGTCAAGCCCTTTCTTGAAGAAAAAGATCATAAGGTGATTGGTACCGGAGGTGTTATAAGGATCGTGAATTCATGTGAAATTGAGAAAGGGTTCATCCGTAAGATACACCTGCCCAGGAAAATTCTTCCACGCCTTCAGGTTCTTGAATATACCCGTGCTTTTCTTCTGGGAAGAATGGCATGGAGTCACCTGGATGGACTTATGTTGATTTCTGGTGCCATGGGAATGTTTGACCGTGAAACCTTGATACAAGCTGGAGGTTATAGTATAAAAACTGTAGGTGAAGATATGGAGCTTGTGCTCAGAATGCGCGGTTATATGGCCGAACATGACAGAAAATATGAGGTTACTTACATTCCGGATCCCCTGTGCTGGACAGAAGTACCATCAGATCTGCGCTCAATGAAACGACAACGCAACAGGTGGACCCGGGGATTAATTGAATCCCTCTGGACACACAGGAAAATGTTCTTTAACAGGAAATACAGTAGATTGGGTTTACTTGGTTATCCATATTGGTTCTTTTTCGAATGGATGGCACCCCTGATTGCATTCTGTGGTTTTGTTTATACAGCATATCTTATTATTGCAGGTCATCTTAACTGGTCATTTTTCCTTCTTCTCTTCCTGTTCGTTTATACTTTTGCCATCAGTCTTTCTACCTGGGCTGTTCTTTTTGAGGAGATCACTTTCCATAAGTATGAAAGAAAAAGAGACGTATTCCGCCTCCTTGCTGCAGCTTTCGTTGAACCATTTTTCTATCCTGTACATACCTGGTTTGCCGTGACCGGTAATATTCAGGCACTACTTAAAGTTAAAGCATGGGGTTCTGTTAAGCGTAAAGGATTTGATAAGAAAAAAATTGAGAAAAAAAGTACTCCAGCTTAAGATTTGCTGGAATAACCAGACAACATACCTGTGCAAAATATTACTTCCTGCTCTTACCTGACATACCCCGGAATTGTTTGTAATCCCTCACTGATAATTTCAAGTGATCTTTTAGCTTTTTCCGTGGTCTGTGGAACAACCAGCCAGGTTGGCCAGATGTAGCGTGTTAATGTGTTGGTAACATTAGATCCATTATTTACAGAAACAGCAATGCCGTCAGATATCCTGCTGATTATTTCAAAACTATAACCTCCATCGTAAGAGACTGCACCATCGATAACCTTCATTTGTGTTGGATCATAAAAATAAAGCATAGTCCATGGAATTCTGACCTGTATCCTATTGTCATCCCAGGCCACCGCAGTACGCTCACCAGGAGTGAAGACCGGGGAATCTTCTGCAGGCAGCTTACCAATCTCATATACAGCGCCGCTGAATCCGTTATTGACCCATCGCATTAATTTCCAGTGAGCATTGTCGCTTACCGTGCTTTTATATTTCTGTACTAGCGGATCACTGAGGTTGAATCTGGGACTGAGACCATACATGTCGTACGCTTCTGTTACATGAAAATTAGCTGTATCATCTCCTTTGATTGCCATGAGAAGGAACTCAGATCTGTTTGAGATTATTTTTCCTCCTGGCAGGGTCGATTCACCGGTGTCTTTCAGGTATGTGTCAAAAGCAATCATTATGGTATCTCCGGAAGAAGGAGCTGATTCAAGCTGGATATCAAGATAGAAAAAACTGTTATCATTACATGCTTTAATGTATGATACTGAATTGTCATCGCCATCAATTGAATAGTCCCACCATTGTCCTGGAAGAGTTTGTTCAAAACCAATAAGTCCGAAGTTTTGTTCCGGTGAAACAACATTTTGCCAGAGTTGTCTGGTAGGGATAGTTATTTCATCGTTCTTAGTGCCGTAAGCTTCAAGATACTGAACTATCCAGGTAGGCTTAAACCATTCATCCATCCATGAGAACATAAAACCACCGGCACAGCCTGAAGACAGGAGATTCTTCACCAACCTGATGTTGTCCACTCCTTGTTGTTCTTCCGATAATCCACCATGAGGCATACCACTGAATGATCCATGTGCACTACCCCAGCTTGATGGAACCCCGAACTCTGCAATAACCAGGGGAAGCCCGGAGTAATGACTTTTAAGTGCCGTAAGGTAACCAAGATAACTGTTTTGCCCAACCTCATCACTATAGCTCTGATATTGTGGCTCATCGCTCATAAAATCGGGATAGTAGGGATATGCATGATAGCTGGCAAAAAGAGATTTGTTATCATCAATTTCCACGATCCGGGTTATGTCAATTGAAACCTTATCTTCATCTGTATAGATCTCCGTCGGGTGTACAAGTGGATCAAGAGTGGGCCAGCTTGACATGCTGACTGTTCTTTTTACACCCCAGTTTTCCCATTCGTATTTTATCGTTTCATCAAGCATCCTTGTTACAAACACTTCTGTGGGAGAGGCTCCGCTTATGCTGAAGTTAACACCTGTCCATGTTGTAACATCGGAATGCAGAGAATTGGTAGAATCGACCTCCTGAGGTATGATTTCGCGACCAATAATGTATCCTGCTATCCAGGGTGATATATCGGTAACATACTGTCCGTATGCTTTACCCGGTCTGAAGGATATATTTTTATTCCCATGCATGCAATCAATTACCTCCCGTATTGACTCGGTAAAGGTACCTGACCGGGTTAATAAATCATATTCGCTGGATAAAGACGGATCTTCAACCTCATCCAGCCAGACACCCTGGAATAGAATTAAAGGATTGGAAGGATGCCTGTAATTATATTCAGCAAGCTTTTCATAAAACACCGGCGGATGAAGGGTGTAAACCCTGACAGCATTGAAACCTGATTGCGCCATCATACCAATCCACCTTTCATACATAGCAGGTGTTATAGCATAAGCAATTTCGCCGGGAAAGTAACCCGGAGGTGATGATCCCAGGTTCACTCCTTTCAGGATCATTGATTTAAATTCCCCAGCAATGTTCTGTGCTATGCTTGTATCGTTAGTCTTATATGGTATTTTAATTACAGGTTGCAACACGAAATCTATTATCGTATCCTGGGCCAGGGAAATATCTGTAAGCCTTACAGTATAATAACCATCTTTTTGCCCTTTTGCAATAACCGGTATTCTGTATCCATCAGGCTTAATATCCGGGTCGTCTGCAGACATATCCAATTCTATACCGGAAGGACCAGACGGAGCAGAAATGATAGAAATTCCAGGCGTTTTCACCAGCCTGCCAGAAAGAGTTTTCCCTTTGAATGAAACGGCATAGATATAATATCCTCCAACCTGAGGTGATCCATTCTGATTTGATCCGTCCCAGGTAATACGGTAAGCTCCGGCTGTCAGGGAAGGAAATTTCATTTCAACAATTTTTCTTCCAGCCAGATCATAGACAGAAAAAATAAGATCCCCATCTGCAGCAATAATTACGGGAATATTAACAGATTGACTAAAGGGATTAGGAAATGGATTATCTACTTCCAGCAGTTCAGGTTCGAGCGGGTATAAGCCTGAAATCCTTAATGAGTAAGATCCGTCAGCTTTTGTAGTTACAGCATAATTCTTTGAATTAACTGTAAAAGTCACAACAGCTTCCCGCAAAGCTGACATGGAAGCATCTGTAACTTTTCCGTCGATATAAATTTCCTGCGCAGAAACCGGAACAACGAGTATACAGAATAAAAAAGTTTCAATACATCTTATCATCAGGTTCCCATTCATCATACCAGAACATAGTATGGATTTAAACTCCAAAGATACAATCTGAAATCAAATAGTAACTTATTTAGTTCTTAACACAAAAAA
>CAYWEQ010000098.1:0-2116 GCA_964457185.1 uncultured Rikenellaceae bacterium | reverse complement strand
CCAAAGATACAATCTGAAATCAAATAGTAACTTATTTAGTTCTTAACACAAAAAACCCGGCAATAATTCCGGGTTTTATTTTGGTATAACAACGAGATCCCGATCCCGTAAATCGGGACCGGGATCAATTCGGCTTTGACATTTCACTGCGCTCTGCTTGTGAAATGTCAGTCTCATTGACTTGCAGACTCGAAGACTTGAGGACTCTTCTATTTCTCCGCTTTCAGTTCTATCAATGCATCCGCAATCTCCACCAGTTTTACAAATTCTGCACGGTATCCTTCTTCGTCTGTTCCCATTGCGCCCTGTGCAATTTGGAGTACCTGCTCCATAGAGGCTTCTGCCTTGAATTCAGAATCACGAAGAAGCATTCCAAACTCCGCAACAGCTGCCGCAAAACGAAATTCTTCAGAGGCAGCACATAAATTCATTATCCTGCCTTTTACCGGATTTTCATACAGTATACTGGTAAGTCCATCAGGCTGTTTGTATCTGAGCTTAACAGTTAAAAGTTCTGCGTTCGGATTAGGTTTTACAGGTGATGAGTTAGTCTGGTATCTCAAGGGGTCAATGCTGCCTGCATCCTCTTCTGAACCAGCAGGTATCAGCTCATATAATGCTGTGACAGTATGTCCTGCGCCCATTTCACCGGCATCTTTTTTATCGTCATTAAAGTCTTCATCATTCAATAACCTGTTTTCATATCCTATAAGGCGGTATGCTTTAACCCTGGCAGGATTGAATTCCAGCTGGAACTTGACATCTTTGGCAATCGTAAAAAGCGTACCTGCAAATTCACTTATCATAGTTTTCCGTGCTTCCTGGATATTGTCTATATATGCATAATTGCCATTGCCTTTATCTGCAATGATTTCCATTTTATCATCTTTATAATTACCCATTCCGAATCCAAGGACAGTTATATATATACCTTTCTCCCTTTCCTTTTCAATTATACGTTCCATATCTGCATTGCTTGAAACTCCTGTATTAAAATCACCATCTGTGGCCAGGATAATCCGGTTGTTACCTCCTTCAATAAATTTTTCTTCAGCTGTCTTATATGCCAGCAGCAATCCTGCACCTCCGGCTGTAGTTCCACCGGATTGAAGACGTTCGATGGCTTCAAGGATCTTTTCTTTTTCACTTCCCGGAGTTGATTCCAGAACAAGTCCGGCTGCACCGGCATAAACAACGATGGCAACCCGGTCTTCAGGACGCAATTCCTTCACGAGCAGCTGGAATGCAGATTTCAGCAGTGGCA
This sequence comes from uncultured Rikenellaceae bacterium, assembly GCA_964457185.1. Taxonomy (GTDB): domain Bacteria; phylum Bacteroidota; class Bacteroidia; order Bacteroidales; family VadinHA17; genus LD21. The sequence goes on along the minus strand of CAYWEQ010000098.1, from coordinate 852 downwards.
GCTTATTGGCATCGCTCATGGATCCGGAGACATCAATGAGGAAAACAAGATTGGACGGTGGTAATTCCGATTTATCCATGCTCTTCCCTTTCAGACCTACGTGTAAAAGTTGATGCTTCGAATTCCACGGACAAACGGATAATTCAGTATAAACTGTAAATGGATGCTCCCCATTAGGTTCAGGATAATTATAGGAAAAATAGTTGATCATTTCCTCGATCCTGACTGCATCAACAGGAGGCAGCTGACCCATGTTTATAAACCTGCGGACATTTGAATAGGAAGCCCTGTCGACATCAATAGAAAAAGTTGAAAGTGGCTGGTTCAATACTTCCTTATACCCGTTCTCATGAATTGTTGAATATCCTTCTGTATTGAAATCGGGGACCATCGCATCATAGGATGTATTCAATCCGCCAACCATTTTCATATTGTAACTACTCCTTACAGGGCTGGCCATTTCGACTTTTGATTGAACTGCATCTTCAGCAACAATGACTTCCTTTAGCTCAACTACCTCAGGGGAAAGTTTGACATTGATAACAGTCCGGCCATTGATATTGATTTCCTTCGTTGCATAACCAACATAAGAAAAGACCAGAATTTTATCCTCAGGCATCACGGTTAACCGGTATGCACCATTTATATCGGTAATCGTACTCCTGGTGGATTTTTTTACCAGAACATTTACACCTGCTAATGGTGTTCCCTGATCATCGGTGACTTTCCCGGTAATAACCGTTGACTCACCAGCTGCAGTCAGCAAAGCATATATGATCAGAATCGCTAATGATAAAATAAGTGTTTTCATGATTTAAGATTTTGTTAAACTTTATTAATAGGATGCATGCA
>CAYWEQ010000097.1:0-7551 GCA_964457185.1 uncultured Rikenellaceae bacterium | reverse complement strand
AAAAAAAAGCAAAAGACCGGGCCTTTTGCTTCTGAACAGGCTTCCGGGAATCTTGCTTATTCACTGATCATCTTCTTGGCCATATCCAGAATAGTGGTATCATCGAATGATACAATACCACCGTCGGGTCCCTGTTCAAAATGAATGCCGATGCTTTGTCCTGTTTCAAAATTTCTCCCTCCGAAGTAGTTTCTTACCGTGTCTTCATGCAGATCAAGACTCTCTGCAATTTTTTTCATACTACCGGAGGGTAACTGATCTTTTATCTTCCGGAGTTCATTGAAAGTGATTGTCTTTCTCATGGTATTATAGTTTTATGCGTTTAGATTTCTGTTCCACATCATTTTCAAAGATAATCAATAATTTATTAGATATTCCCAAATTTTAATCGCAAAGTACACTTAGAAAGCGCAAAGGATGTAAAATGAATACTAACATTGAAAGGCTTTTAGTCCCCCCTTTGGGAGGACGCCCCGCTTGCGGGACAGGGGGTACTATAACGGGGCGGGGGGTCACAATTCATTCATCATCTCCAGAAACAGCTTTATGGCTTTTCTTTTGTCATCATTGAGATCAAAATTCATGTTTTCAGTGAGATAGATCCTGAGATCCTCACCTCTTATTGTTCCGGTCCTTCCGTATTTGTCAACCACTGCAGCAATGTTCTTCACACCTGTTGAAAGGGCCTTATTGAACTCTGTAATGAATTCATTATCAAGCTTTTTATTTGCGGTCCAGCAGGCAAATGCAAACGGAAGGCCGGTTAATTTATGCCACTCTTCTCCCAGGTCGATTCCGAACCTGAATCTGTTCTCAAATTCAAAGCACTGGTCACCTATTAATACAATTGCCTCATTATCAGGTATATGTAAAAAATCGAATCCTTTATATGTATTTTTCCATATGAATTCCCTTTTCCAGGAACTCTTTGCAAGTATCCTGGCCAGGTTAACAGATGAAAGTGAGTGATAATCCAGGTTTATTGATTTTATATCAGAAAAAGGGCAATTGCTCAAAAGCATCACTGTTCTTACCTTTCCATAGGCTCCAAGACAATAATCTGTAATTATGTAATATTCTCCTAATGCAGGTAAAGCAGCTATTGGTATCAGTCCTATGTCAACTTTGCCGCTGATGAGTTTTTCAGCGCATTGGGACGGGTGGTCTGTTTCAATAATGACTTTCCTGTCAAATCCCGTTTCCGTCATTCCGTAGATAAATGGATATGTATTGGCATATTTGACCGCAGAGATCCTGATCTTTGATGAAGACATGATCGGTTTTTTATAGAACTAAGTATAAGCTGAAATTCAATTTTTTTCCAACTGCTAAAAATACTACTTTTGTATTGAACGTTATAACATTTGAAAACTCAAACTTATCGTTAATGGATTTAAATTCTCTTACTGCCATTTCCCCGCTTGACGGAAGGTACAGGCATAAGGTGAATGAGCTTGACCTTTATTTCTCGGAGTTCGGGCTCATAAAATATCGTCTGATGGTGGAAATTGAGTATTTCATTGCCCTCTGCGATATTCCTCTGCCGCAGCTGAGTGATTTCAAGAAGGACAATTACAAGGCACTTCGCTCAATATATGAAGATCTGGATATTCCGGATGCAGAAAAGATCAAGGAACGGGAAAAGATAACCAACCATGATGTCAAGGCTATCGAATATTTTCTGAAGGAGAAGTTTTTTAATTCAGGATGGGGCAAATGGAGCGAGTTCATCCATTTCGGGCTTACTTCCCAGGATATCAACAATACGGCCATACCGTTATCGATGAAGGATGCTCTCATCAATGTTTATTTCCCTGTCCTTTTTGAACTCAGGGAAGCTCTTGCAACTCTTGCAGATGAATGGAAGGATATTCCGATGCTTGCCAGAACACATGGACAACCAGCCTCACCAACAAGGCTTGGAAAGGAGATTGCAGTTTTCATCGCCAGGATTGATGAACAGTCAAAATATTTCGGACAGATCCCATATTCTGCAAAATTCGGAGGAGCCACAGGCAATATGAATGCTCATAAAGCAGCATATCCCGATATTGACTGGATCTCATTTGCAGACAATTTTGTCAATGAAGAGCTTGGCCTTCAGCGCTCACACCCCACAACGCAGATCGAGCATTACGACAATCTTGCTGCATTGTTTGATAACATGCGAAGGATCAATGTGATACTTATCGATCTGGCGCGTGATATGTGGACATATGTATCAATGGATTATTTCAGACAGAAGATAAGGAAAGGAGAGATAGGATCATCCGCAATGCCCCATAAGATCAATCCTATTGATTTTGAAAACGGTGAGGGCAACCTTGGATATGCCAACGCGATATTCGGACATATGTCAGAGAAGCTTCCGGTTTCAAGGCTTCAGCGCGACCTTACAGATTCAACGGTTTTAAGGAATATAGGTATCCCTGTAGGCCATTCAATTCTGGCATTCAATTCCATTCTGAAAGGGTTGAATAAACTTATTGTAAATAAAGAAATAATAAATAGTGATCTTGACAACAACTGGGCCGTGATAGCTGAAGCCATCCAGACCATTCTTCGGAGGGAGGGTTACACAAAGCCGTATGAGGCCCTTCTGGAGCTAACCCGTACGGATCAGAAGATCACAAGTGACACAATACATTCCTTTATTGAAAACCTTGAGGTCAGCGAGGCAGTAAAAGCTGAACTGAAAGAGATCACGCCGTTTAACTTCACCGGTTTTTAATACGATTTACGGCAAGATGAACAAAATCCAACTTCTCCTTAAATATATCGCGCCGTACAAAAGACCGGCAATAAAGAGCATTGTCTTCAATATGCTTAGCGCCCTGTTTGCACTGGTATCGTATACCCTGGCAATTCCATTCCTGAATATCCTGTTCAACAGAGTGGAGAGCGTACCCGATCCGGGAAGGTTCCAGATGAATTTCGATTACCTGACACAGTTCTTTAAATACTATTTATCGGGGTTTATTGAGGAGAAAGGTCAGGTAGGAGCCCTTTTGCTTGTCAGCCTCATATTTATTATCACCAGCCTGTTAAAGAACGGGTTCATATTCCTCGCCAATAACAGCCTGGCATTCATCAGGGCAAGCACGGTACGTGATCTCAGGGAAAAAATGTATAATAAGGTGCTGAGCCTGCCATTATCGTACTTTACCGATGCTCGCAAAGGAGATATAATGACCAGGATCTCAAATGATGTACAGGAGATAGAAATATCAGTAATGTCTTCTCTGACAATGCTTTACAGAGACCCAATATATATCCTTATTTTTGTAATCTATCTTTTTGTCAGCAGTTACCAGCTTACCATGTTCGCCCTGGCCCTGCTTCCTGTCAGCGGCTGGCTTATAGGAAGAGTGAGTCGTACTCTGCGGAGTTCATCGCTTCTGGGACAACAGAACCTAGGACAATTGTTATCAGTAGTTGAAGAGACACTCTCAGGTCTCAGGATTATAAAGGGATTCAATGCCGAGAAGAAAATGAAAAATCAATTCGGGGTCACAAATGAAAAGTATGCAAAGATATTCAAGAGGGTAATACGCAAATATTACCTGGCATCTCCTCTCAGTGAATTCCTCTCCACGATAGTCATAATTATGCTGATGTATATCGGCGGTATACTTGCCCTGAAAGGAGAAGCCCATATGACCCCGGACAGGCTCATTGCATACCTCATAATATTTTCGCAGATAATACAGCCTGCAAAGAATATCACAACTGCATGGTTCAGCGTACAGAAAGGAATGGCTTCCATTGACAGGGTTGACCAGATCCTTGAGGCTGAGGAAAAGATCACTGAAAAGGAGAACGCACTTCCTGTCAAAACATTCAATGATTCAATTGAATTTAAGGGCGTGTGGTACGCCTATGACAATGAGCCGGTTCTTAAAGATATTAACCTCCTGATAAAGAAGGGACAGACTGTTGCCATTGTAGGCAAATCAGGTGCCGGTAAATCAACAATGGCTGACCTCATGCCACGATTCATTGACCCTGACAAGGGATCAATACTGATTGACGGGGTGAATATCCGGGACATCAGGATCTCTGACCTGCGCGATCTTATGGGAATAGTCTGTCAGCAGCCAATTCTGTTCAACACTTCATTTACTGAAAATATTGCCTTCGGGATTGACAGCTTTGACATGAGAAATGTTGAAAATGCTGCCCGGATATCGCATGCTCATGAATTTATTATGGAGACTGAAAATGGTTATGAAAACAGCGTGGGTGAAGGAGGAAACAAGCTCAGCGGAGGACAGCGCCAGAGAATAAGCATTGCCAGGGCCATTATGGCAAATCCTCCAATCCTTATTCTCGATGAAGCTACATCAGCACTGGATACCGAGTCAGAACGTTTTGTACAGGATGCAATAATCAAACTGATGCAGAACAGGACATCGGTAGTGATAGCTCACAGGCTGTCTACAATACAGCATGCTGATATAATAGTGGTCATTGATGAAGGTAGAATTGTCGAAACTGGCACACATGAGGATCTGCTAGGAAGGAAGAACGGATATTATGCGAAACTGCATAGTTTTCAGGCTATTTGATAGTTGATGAGGGTTGAAAAAGTTGAATAAGGTTGAAAAAGTTTTATGAATTGAAATATTTATGTCAGGACGATCTGTAATACCAGTTTTACTAATAATCCTTGTAACATCAACAACCTCTTTTAAAGATAACAAGGCAAAACATACATTTAAATTCAGCGAAACAGAATTTCTGCTTGATGGCGAGCCATTTCAGATGATCAGTGGAGAAATGCATCCTGCCAGGATCCCTCCTGAATACTGGCGGCACAGGATTCAAATGGCTAAAGCCATGGGATGTAACACGATCTCAATGTATATTTTCTGGAATTATCATGAGTCGGAAGAAGGGATTTTCGATTTTTCAACAGAAAACCGCAATATAGGAGAATTCATCAGAATAGTCGGGGAGGAAGGAATGTGGCTTATCGTCCGGCCGGGACCTTATGTCTGTGCAGAATGGGATCTTGGAGGAATTCCTCCTTACCTGCTTGACATACCGGATATTAAGCTCAGAACTCTGGATCCGCGGTTTATGGCAGCAGCGGAAAGATATATGTCAAGAGTAGCTGAAGTGATCAGACCTTACCTCATAACAAAGGGGGGACCGATACTGATGATCCAGATCGAGAATGAGTATGGGAGCTTCAGTAACGACCGGAATTACTTGTTGCGGCTAAGAGATGTATGGGCTGCGAACGGAATTGATGTTCCCACTTTTACAGGTGATGGTCCCACGGTAAAGATGCTGGAAGGAGGAACCCTGCCGGGTAGTGCAGTTGGACTCGATTCTGGTAGCTCTCAAAGTGATTTTGATCTGGCCGCAAAGATAAATCCCGGTGTTCCCGTATTCAGCAGTGAGACATATCCAGGCTGGCTTACTCACTGGGGAGAGGAGTGGGCAGAACCTGATACCATAGAACTTCTGAAAGAGGTTAAATTCCTGATGGATAACAGGAAATCATTTAACCTGTATGTCATACATGGCGGTACCAATTTTGGATTTACAGCGGGTGCAAACTCGGGAAGAAAAGGCTATGAACCCGATATAACAAGCTACGATTATGATGCTCCCGTTAATGAACAGGGACGGGCAACACCTAAATATATGGCTCTCCGCAGGTTGATTGGTTCATACCTGCCCAAAAAGGAGAAACTGCCTCCAATACCGGATTCAATTCCTGCTATCGAGGTCACATTGACCTTTCCGATGCGGTTTACATCAATATGGGATAACCTGCCTCAGCCTGTCACTTCTGAAGAACCCCGGCCGTTTGAAGAATACGGACAACATAATGGTTTTGTGCTTTACAGGAAAGAACTGACAGGAAGGAAGAGCGGGAAGCTTGCCGTTAAAGATATTCACGATTATGCAACGGTTTTTCTTAATGGCGAATACCTTGGCAGCCTTGACCGGCGGGAGGCAATTGATACTATAGAAATTCCCGAAAGCATTGCGGACAAACCAGTGCTTGAAATCCTTGTTGAAGGAATGGGACACATTAATTATGGCCCGTATATCTTTGACAGAAAAGGTATTACCGACAGCGTCACGCTTGATGGAGAAAAATTACTTGACTGGGAAGTATTTAAACTGCCGATGGACGGGAAATTCATTTATGATCTGAGATCGTCGGGAAGAGTTGTCAACAAACCGGGTATATTCTTTAAAGGCAACTTTTCTCTGGCGTATACAGGCGATACTTTTTTTGATATAGCAAATTACAGGAAAGGTATTGTCTGGGTTAACGGGCATAATCTTGGCCGGTACTGGGACATAGGGCCCCAGAAACGGCTTTATTGCCCTGCCTCCTATATCAGGCCCGGAATGAATGAAATAATAATTTTTGATCAGCATCTGACACAGCCGAAGCCTGTTGCCGGGATGACAACTCAAGATTAAATATCATATGAGAAATATTTTTATTTCAACCCTGATCATTCTTGCAGCAGGATGCGGCACTGACAGCAGTAAGTTGAAGGATCAGCAAAAATGGTCATTACGGATGGCAAATACAGTAACTGCCAGTTGCGACAGCCTGATACATTATGTTGCCGGAAAGCCCAAATGGGCTTATGATGTAGCTTTTCTTGGAATGGCACTGGATAAAATGGGAAGCCTGGATCCTGTATATTCAAAATATATGGAAGACTGGGTAAACTATTTTATCCGGACTGACGGCTCGGTAATGGATTACAAAATCGAAGAGTACAATCTTGACAGGATCTATCCGGGAAGGAATGTTCTGACTCTTTACCGGAGAAATCCTCTGCCGCAATACAGGATTGCACTTGATAACTTCATTGAACAGATGAAGACACATCCAAAGACAAATGTCGGAGGATACTGGCATAAGAAGATATATCCCTGGCAGATGTGGCTCGATGGCATTTACATGGCATCAACATATATGGTTCAGTATGCAAAAGAATTTAATGCGCCTGAATGGTATGATGTTGCCGCATTCCAGGTAAAGATCATTTATGGAAAAACGCTTGATCCTTCTACCGGTCTGCTGATGCACGCATGGGACGAGAGCCGGCAGCAGAAATGGTGCAATCCGGAGACCGGCCAGTCGCTGTACCCCTGGAGCCGTGCAACCGGATGGTACCTGATGGCAATTATCGATATACTTGATTATCTGCCTCCGGACCATCCTGACAGGGATGACCTGATAACTATACTTCAGACGACCTGTGACGCGCTGCTGAAAGTCCGTGACCCTGAATCAGGAATATGGTACCAGGTGTTGAACCAGGGCGGGAGAGAAGGAAATTACCTGGAAGGATCGGGTTCGGCAATGTTCACTTATGTTTTTGCAAGAGGAGCAAAGCTGGGATACCTTGATGAGAAATACTATGATATGGCAAATGTATCATTCGATGGAATATTAAAGGAGCTTATTACCGTTGATGAAAATGGTATGCTGACAATGCACAATATTGTCGGCGGCTGCGGACTCGGGGGAAATCCTTACAGGGACGGTTCGTATGAATATTATAT
>CAYWEQ010000096.1:0-7661 GCA_964457185.1 uncultured Rikenellaceae bacterium | reverse complement strand
CATATCCCTTGCAATTCTTCCGGATGCACCTGAATGACCAAGCTTCTCCTTCAGCTGTTTATAATTTTCAAGGATTTTTTCCCTTCCGGTTCCTCCCTGAAGTATGAGTTTCAGTTCTGCAATCAGGTTTTTTTCGATGAGTGAATAACCAATAAGCTCTTTTATTACTTCTGAATCCATTATCAGGTTGACAAGTGAGATGAATTTCACTTTTATCAGCATCCATGCGATCAGCATTGATAGTAAGTCGCCCTTATAGCAGGCCACCTGAGGTATATTGAATAATGCAGCTTCAAGGGTAGCTGTTCCTGAGGCAACCAGGGCTGCCTCTGAAACATGGAGTATCTCGTATGTTTTATCCTTAAGGAGCCTGACAGGTTCCTCGCCGGTTATCTTCAGGTACAAGTTATCAGGCAGAGTTTTCACCCCTGCCAGGACAAACTGGTATTCAGGAAAATAGCGGACTACCTTAACCATCTGGGGAAGGATTGACTCTACCTCATGCCGGCGGCTGCCGGCAAGAAGACCGATCACAGGCCTCTCATCAAGATCAAGAGTCCTTTTAAGTTCATCCCGTCCGGGTAAAGCTGACATTCTTCTTTCCGTTTCATCGACAAGAGGATTTCCGCGGTATTCAGCATTAATGCCATGCTTTTTATAAAATTCGACCTCAAAAGGAAAAATGATATACATCCGGTCGACAAACTTCCTGATCTTTTCAACCCTCTTCTCTTTCCACGCCCAGAACTTTGGCGAGATATAATAAAAAACCTTTAGTCCTGCTTTTTTCGCAAACTCAGCAATACGGAGGTTGAATCCAGGGTAATCAATCAGTATTACCACATCGGGATTAAAGTCGGCTATATGCTGTTTACAGAGAGACAGGTTCCTGGAGATGGTCCTGATATTTTTCAGGATTACCATAAAACCCATGAATGCCGTTTTCCTGTAATGCATCAGGAGTGTCGCTCCTGCCCCCTCCATAAGGTCGCCTCCCCAGCAGAATATTTCGGCTTTTCCGTCAGCAGCAATCAGTTCCTTCACAAGGTTTGATCCGTGAAGGTCTCCTGACTGTTCTCCGGCAATTATGAAATACCTCATGTCAGGAACTTTACTATAAAGACTAATACAGCCCAGACAATGGTTATTCCCAGCACACCCCGGCAAGCACGCAGCATATCAAAATGATTAAACAGGAGAAAAATAAGTACGTTTGGGAATATGCAAATGGACATGATATGGGTGGTTACACCCGATAGTTTTATCCTGCTGATCCATACGCTAAGATCCGGATCACCTTTTGCAAAAAGGAAAATTACCAATGAAATAATGACCGGCAGCAGGAAGCCTGATATAATTCCTGTTGACAGTTTATCATATTTTTCTGTCAGGGTCATTTCAGAATCTCTCTTTAAGATTATTGATATACCAGTGAGCGGTCATATCGACTGATACAGGCACTACCGAAACATAATTATTTGCCAGGGCCCACTCATCAGTGTCGTCAGCATCCGGTTCATGATTCTGGAAAGAGCCGGTAAGCCAGTAATATGTCTTGCCCATGGGATCTTTTCTCTTCTCAAATTCCTCCTTCCAGTTCCCTTTCGACTGGCGGCACACTTTTATTCCCTTTATATCTTTTTTATCAGCAGCAGGAATATTCACATTCAGGCAGATCCCCGGGGGAAGAGGCTCTATTGCCAGTTTATCCATAATATAGCGGATATATGTTTTAGATGCCGAAAAATCAGCTGTAGGTGAAAAATTATTCAGGGAAAAGCCCACCGAACTGATGCCATACAGGCATCCTTCAATCGCGGCAGCCATTGTACCTGAATAAAGCACGCTTACAGATGCATTTGCTCCATGATTAATCCCTGACACTACCCAGTCGGGATGCCTGTCAAGTAATTGATTAATAGCTATTTTTACACTGTCTGTCGGTGTACCGTTACATGCATAGATCCTGTGCTTCTCATTCTCCTCAAGGATCTTTACACGCAGGGGTGTTTTAACTGTCAGAGCCTGTGACATTCCCGACTGGCTCTCCATTGTGGAGATCATGACCACCTTCCCAAACTCCTCCATGACCTCAAGGAGGGCTCTCAGACCGGCTGCATAAAGACCGTCATCATTTGTGAGCAGGATCAGCCGGTCGCCTTTTTCAATAACCATAGAAACGTGAATTTGATATGCAAATATAGGTAAATTCGGATGTTATGGAACCCCTCCGGGGTTCTATTATTATCAATCAATGCATCCTTACTAATATTAATGGAACCGCTCCGCGGTTCTCATCAATACAAACCAGCTTTATTCAAAATCCCGGAGGGTTTCCACTAATATTTATGGGACCGCTCCGCGGTTCTCATCTATGCAAACCAGCTTTATTCAAAATCCCGGAGGGTTTCCACTAATATTTATGGGACCGCTCCGCGGTTCTCATCAATGCAAACCAGCGTCTGATAACTTATTTAAGCATTTTGTAGATTTGTTGACCTTTAATTAAATGAACGTCGGAGACGTTCCATAATTATTAGTAAGATATTTCATTTTTTATTTAGAACCCCGGAGGGGTTCCATTATTAAACCAATTTCTTACTTTTGCCTTCTGTTATTACTCTTTTTAAGGAAAATGAAGATTTCATACAACTGGATCAAAGAATACCTTGACATTGATATTGAGCCCCGTAAACTGGCAGTGATCCTGACAGGATTAGGCCTTGAAGTCGAAGCAATGGAGGAATGGGAATCCGTCAAAGGAGGACTGAAGGGGGTTATAATTGGTGAAGTTCTTACATGCAGGAAACACCCTGATGCCGATAAGCTGACAGTAACAACAGTGAATATCGGTGCCTCCGAACCGCTCCATATCGTATGCGGAGCACCGAATGTTGCAGCCGGTCAAAAGGTGCCTGTCGCTACAGTCGGGACGGTGGTTTTTAAAGGGGAAGAAAGCATTGAAATAAAAAAATCAAAAATAAGAGGCGAGCTTTCCGAAGGTATGATCTGCGCTGAAGATGAACTCGGACTTGGAACGTTGCATGAGGGAATAATGGTACTTGAAAAAAATGCGGTTCCGGGAACTCCGGCTTCTGAATATTTTAAGCTAGAAACGGATTTCATCTATGAGATCGGTCTGACACCCAACAGAATAGATAGCGGGTCCCATTTCGGTGTGGCAAGGGATCTTGCAGCGTATCTTAACATAAATGAAGGCAGTAAAACAAGTGCAAAGCTCCCTTCCGTAGCTGTATTCAAACCCGATAATAACGATAATCACTATGAGGTTATCATTGAAAACACAACAGATTGCCCGAGGTATACGGGAGCGACCATCAGCGGAGTGAAGATAGGAGAATCGCCTGATTGGATGAAGAATAAGCTCAGGGCAATTGGCCTTAATCCGATCAATAACGTAGTTGATATTACAAACTATGTACAGCATGAGATAGGACAGCCTCTTCACGCTTTTGATGCCGACAGAATTGATGGCAGAAAAGTAATCATTAAAAACCTGCCTGATAAATCAAAGTTCATCACGCTCGACGAAACAGAAAGAAGTCTTTCATCAAAAGACCTTATGATCTGCAATACCAGGGAAGGGATGTGTATAGCCGGCGTATTCGGAGGAATAGGTTCGGGTGTGACCGGATCAACAAAAAATGTTTTTCTGGAAAGTGCCTATTTCAATCCGGTGACAATACGGAAAACCGCAAGGCGGCATGCTCTTAATACTGATGCATCATTCAGGTTCGAAAGAGGAGCTGATCCGGAAATCACGACATGGGCTCTTAAACGTGCAATTCTTCTTATTAAGGAGATAGCCGGAGGGAAAATATCTTCAGATATAGTGGATGTTTATCCCAATAAAATCAGCAGGACAAAAATTGAAGTGAGCTTTAAGAACATAGACAGGCTTGTTGGGAAACAAATTGATCATCAGGTCATTAAAAAAATACTCGGACTCCTTGATATCAAAATACTCGGGGAAAAAGGAGATTTAATGACACTTGAAATACCGCTTTGCAGGGTCGATGTTCACAGGGAAGCTGATGTGGTTGAGGAGATACTGAGGATTTATGGGTATAACAATGTTGAGATAAACGAACATGTAAATTCAACTCTCACTTACCAGGAAAAGCCGGACAGGGAAAAAGTAGTCAATATAATCTCTGACATGCTTACAGCCAGCGGTTTTGCGGAGATAATGTGCAATTCCCTCAACCCTGCATCATTCTATGAGAACGTTGACTTCAGCAGGGAGGAGCTGGTAATGCTTGCCAATCCCCTGAGCAGCGATCTGAATGCCATGAGACAATCGCTTCTTTATGGCGGTCTCAGCTCAGTAAGCCGGAACATTAACCGTCAGAATCCTGATCTGCGATTTTACGAATTCGGATACTGTTATTTTCTAAGGAAATCGGATAAATCGTTCACCGGTGTTGACAATTATACCGAAACAGGATCTCTCGACCTGTTCATTTCAGGGAATACCGGACTACAGCGCTGGAACTACAAAACAAGTCCCACAGGCTTCTTCAATATCAAAGCGTCTGTGGAAATGATCCTGTCAAGGCTGGGTATAAAAGCAGGCACCCTCTCAACGGGTACCAGCGAAAAAAGATATTTCGCAGAATCCTTCACCTGGTTAAGCAATAAGAAGCTGGTTGCCGAAACAGGCAGGATATCAAAGGAATACCTTGATAAATTCGATATCAGCCAGGATGTTTATTATGCGCATTTCGAATGGGATCTTGTTATGGAACTGATACATGACCACTCGGTGTCATACAGGGAATTGCCAAAATATCCATGGGTACGGAGAGATCTTGCCCTTCTTCTTGATAAGGGTGTTAAATTCGGACAGATAAAGGAAATTGCATTCAGAACTGAAAAGCACATTCTGCAGGATGTTGATCTTTTTGATGTCTATGAAAGCGATTCTCTTGGCCATAACAAGAAATCCTATGCTGTCAGTTTTATCCTCAGGGATGATCTGCGAACTCTTACCGACAGGACAATAGAAAAAACCATGAACAACCTGGTTGCTGCATTTGAAAAAGAAGCAGGTGCAAAAATAAGGTGATGAAGAACAAAAAGATTGAACTGATAAAAGGGGACATCACTTCACTCGAAGTAGATGCAATCGTGAATGCAGCCAACAATACACTGCTGGGGGGCGGAGGAGTTGACGGAGCAATACATAAAGCTGCAGGCCCGGAACTGTACAGTGAATGTGAAGAACTTAACGGGTGTGCAACCGGACAGGCTAAAATAACCGGAGGATACCAGCTTAAGGCAAAGCATGTGATCCATACTGTCGGACCGATATGGCATGGCGGTTATCGTGATGAACATGAGGCACTTGCATCCTGCTACCAGGCTAGTCTCTCTCTTGCGAAAAAAAACAAAATAAAGACAATTGCATTCCCCGGCATTTCCACCGGAGTTTATGGATTCCCGAAAGACCTGGCAGCATTGATAGCAGTAAACGAATCAGCAAGGTTCCTGAAAAAAAATCCTTACCCCGAAAAAGTGATCTTTGTAGCTTATGATGATGAAAGCTACGAAACATACCGAAAGCTTCTCGATCCATGAGATCTCTCCTGAGTTCTGTTAGTCAGTACATTTCCCTGGTCAGGTTCAGTCATACTGTCTTTGCAATGCCATTTGCACTGATAGGCTTTTCACTTGCCGTTTCAACCGACGAGCATCAGTTCAGCCTGAGGCTGCTGCTGCTGATAATCCTCTGCATGATCTTTGCACGAAATGCCGCAATGGGTTTTAACAGGCTGGCAGATAAGAAATATGATGCGCTTAATCCACGGACGCAAACCAGGGAGATCCCGTCAGGAGTCATCAGCACCAAAGCAGTGACGCTTTTTGTAATTATCAATTCAATCCTTTTCATCATAACAACTGCATTCATAAACAATCTGACACTGTTTCTTTCGCCAGTCGCCCTGCTGATCATTCTTGGCTACAGCCTTGCAAAACGGATCACCTCATTGTGTCATTTTATCCTCGGATTGGGATTGAGTCTGGCACCTGTCGGTGCTTACATCTCCGTGACGGGTGCTTTTGACATCCTTCCGGTTTTATATTCGTTCATTGTACTGACATGGGTGGGCGGATTTGATATCATTTATGCCCTGCAGGATGACGAATTTGACAGGTCCAACCAGCTTTACTCGCTCCCGTCTGCAGCAGGTAGAAAAAGAGCGCTGATAGTCTCTTTATCAGTACATTTTTTAACATTCATACTGGTGATAGCGGCAGGACTATTGGGAAAAGGAGGACTCTTTTTCTGGATCGGATCCGCTATCTTTTCGCTTTTATTAATATACCAGCATCTGCTGGTAAAGCACGACGACATCAGCAAAGTGACAATGGCCTTCGGAACAACAAACGGAATTGCCAGCATTCTCTTTGCTGTTTTTGTGATAATAGACCTTTACCTCCGACACCGATGAAAAGCAAATAATAATCATAAATTTGTTCTCCAGGTATTTTTTTTTGTTACTTGGAGGCATAATAAATCTCATATGGGAAATATAGTTGTAAAAGAGGTAGATAGCCGAAAAGAGCTACATCAATTCATTTTTCTTCCTGAAAAAGTCCATAAGGATGAACCTAACTGGCTTCCGCCGATTTACATGGATGAACGACTCCTGTTCAACAAGAAGAAAAATAAATCATACAAATATGCTGATGCTGTTCTCCTTCTTGCATGGAAAGACAATAAACCTGCAGGAAGGATCATGGGTATTATAAACCACAGGTATAATACCATCAACGACGAACAGCATGGACGCTTTTGTTTTATGGAGTGCTATAACGATCCGGAAGTATTTCATGCTCTTATTGATCATGTTGAAAAATGGGCAAAGCAAAACGGTATGGTAAAGCTTGTGGGACCGCTTGGATTCTCTGACAAGGATCCCCAGGGATTCCAGACTGAAGGTTTTGAGTATCCTCTGTTCATTACAGCTGCCAATAATTCTGCCTATATGCCGGAACTCATTGAGGCTGAGGGATATGAAAAGAAGATAGATCTTGTGAATTATCTTGCTGATATGCCGAAGGAATTACCTGAGATCTATGTGAAAGTTCTTTCCAGGATTGAAAAGACTGAGGGGTATAAGATCATCGAGTTTAACTCAAAGAAAGAGCTTAAGCCATATATCATACCTGTACTCGAGCTTATGAATGAAACCTTCAATGAGATCTATGGTTTCGTTCCGCTTAACGATAAGGAGAAGACTGAATTCGCCAACAGGTATCTTCCGATACTTGATCCCAAGTTTATCAAAGTAGTTGAAACCGCTAAAGACATTATCGGATTTGCTATAGGAATGCCTGATGTCAGCCCGGGTATTAAGGCCTGCAACGGCAGATTACTTCCATTCGGGATATTCAAGGTATTGAAGGAATCAAAAAAATCAAAAAAACTTCTTATGATGCTCGGCGGTGTCAGAAAGCCTTACAGGGGAAAAGGAATTGATGTCCTCATGGGAGTAAAAATACTGCAATCGAGTATCAAACACGGAATGGAGATCGTAGACAGCCACCTGGTCCTGGAAGACAATGTCAGGATGAGAGGT
Source organism: uncultured Rikenellaceae bacterium (assembly GCA_964457185.1). Lineage (GTDB taxonomy): Bacteria > Bacteroidota > Bacteroidia > Bacteroidales > VadinHA17 > LD21. The sequence goes on along the minus strand of CAYWEQ010000096.1, from coordinate 54 downwards.
GAATATGAAAGAGTAGGCGGCAAGGTTGTCAAGAAATACCGCATATACCAGAAG
>CAYWEQ010000095.1:4155-7954 GCA_964457185.1 uncultured Rikenellaceae bacterium | reverse complement strand
CCCTTGACCCCCTGCGTGCAAGGCAGGTGCTCTGGCCAACTGAGCTAATTCCCCTTTTATCCGCCGAAGCTTCAGCGAAGGCGGATATTTCGCTTTTTTCGCTTTCTGCTTCTTTGGATGAGACCGCCGCCGCTAAAGCTATGGCGGTCGCAGTAGTCCCGCCCGGAGTTGAACCGGGGACCTCTACATTATCAGTGTAGCGCTCTAACCAACTGAGCTACGGGACTATTTCTGGTTGCAGGTTTGCCTGCGGCGAGCTCGGCTTCGCCTCGGTTCGGGTTCCAAGTTCCGGGTTACTGGTTTTTGGGTTCCGCTTAAACCTTTAACCTCGAACCTTGAACTTTGAACTTCAGCCCTCAAAGAACATTTTTTTTCACTTTGAAACACTAAGTTAAACATTTCATGCCTAAAGCGGGTGCAAAGATATAAATTGATTTTTTTCTGACAAGAAAAGAAATAAAAAAAACTGAAATATTCTTCCCGGAATTATTCAGCCGGCTATAATAGTATGGCTTTGGAGCAATGTACCTGCTGATCTACAGGTTGTTAAGATCTATCTTCACCTTCAGCATCTGTTCATGATACATTTTACTTTCAAGAAAATGCAGTGAATAAGTGAGTTCCAGATTTAAGTTCCTCTCTTTGAAAAAATTCACATATATATCAGTGCGGTTGTAGTTTTTTGCCCTGTATGCCGGATCACCCCAGTAAAGATCCTTGTCATGTTCACCATAATAATACATCAGCCCTTTACCAGTATACAGGGAGTTAAACAGGCCAAGCCCTTTAAATTCTATCCTTGCCTCCAGAATCATCCCGTGCATCGCAATCCACCCTGTGTTTTCAGCCCGGGCCCTTTCAAGTCCTGTTACCCAGCCCGCATTTATATCAAACCTGTCAAGAATGGTCTTCCCCGATAAATCTATCCCCAGTGCTGTATGAAACATCAGGTTATCATGAAGCGCTTCATCAATAAACGGATCTTTCCTGGATGCAAAATGATACATATATCCAAAATGCCGTGCATAAAGAATACCAATATTGTATCTTCCGCTGATACTTGTGAAAAATGCCTCATTGACATCCACCGACTGCCTGCCTGTCCAGTCGAGCCACAGATTGACATAACCCCGGTCCCTTTTGAACTCAAAAAAGATACCCTCAATGTTTGGACGGTAATAATAAACTGAATCCTGAAAAAAAAGACGCGGATAATTATCTGTAGCAATTCCCCTGGGGAAAGCCCCCATCAAAAACCTGAAGGGCCTTTTTGAAAAATCATAGTATGCTGTAGGATAGAAATTCCCTATTACGCTTCTGCTTCCAAATTCATGCAAAAGATTAATCCCGATGCTTATCTTATGGATCGAATCCCACCTTAATCCTGCTTCCGGTGCCAGCATCACACCTGACATTGTTTGCGGAACCTTTACGTCAGATCCTCCGAATTCAACATTATCAAAAAAAGTGAACAAGTCTACCTGCCAGACCTTTTCCTGTGAGAATACCTTGCAGGTTGTCACTAAAAATAAGATCAGTATCAGGATTGATTTTTTCATAGTGAACATATCCGGGACTTCACCTTCTTTCTGTTTTATAACCGACGGGTATTGTTTTTTAAATTCCTGTAATTATAGTTCTTACCAGCCAAATATTCTGCAAGTCATGGCAACTATTAGCTGAATTTCCTTATTTTCGCAATAATATCGATGCAATGTCAAATATAGTCATTATACCCACATATAAGGAAAGGGAGAATATAGAAGCCCTGATCAGAGCTATTTCATCACAGAGCATTCCATTTGATATTCTTATAATTGATGATAATTCTCCTGACAGTACAGCGGATATAGTTAAAAACCTTCAGAACTCATTCAGCAATCTGCATCTTATTGAACGACCGGAAAAGCTCGGACTGGGTACAGCATATATTACAGGTTTCAAATGGGCACTGGAAAAAGGCTATGACTATATCTATGAAATGGATGCTGATTTTTCACATGACCCGGCTGACCTTGTAAGGCTGTATAATGCATGCAGCAACGGAAGCGCTGATGTAGCTATCGGCTCACGGTACATCAGCGGCGTAAATGTGGTTAACTGGCCTCTCTCCAGGGTTCTTATGTCCTATTTTGCATCCATATATGTCAGGATGATAACCGGGATGAAAATAATGGATACCACTGCCGGATTTAAATGCTACAAAAGGGAAGTTATTGAAAACATCAGACCATCTCATATAAAGTCAGTTGGTTACAGTTTCCAGATTGAAATGAAGTTTACAGCCTGGAAGCTCGGTTATAATATCGTTGAAGTACCTATAATTTTCACCGACAGGAAGCTTGGCTCATCAAAAATGACTGGCGGGGTTTTCAATGAAGCATTATGGGGTGTGCTGAGAATGAAGATCAGAAGCTGGTTTGTAAAATATAAGAAAGAAGGTGCAACGGCATAATGGTGCAACGGCACAATGGGTAATATATTAATAAGGAATGCCACAATTGTTAATGAGGGAAGAACCTTCAGGGGTGATTTGCTTATTAAAGATGAGCTCATCTCCGCAACAGGACCTCCCGGACAAGTCAGGTTTCCAACAGGATCACAGATAATTGATGCGTCAGGATTGCTTCTGATACCGGGAGTGATAGATGACCAGGTTCACTTCAGGGAACCCGGATTGACTTACAAAGCTGATATTTTTACTGAAACCAGAGCTGCGGTTGCAGGAGGGATAACATCATTCATGGATATGCCCAATACCATACCCCGGACTGTTACACTTGAAACTCTTGATCATAAATACCGGCTGGGGTCAGAAAATTCACTGATCAATTACTCGTTCTACATCGGGGCAACCAACAATAACCTGGATGAGATAATGAAGGCTGATCCTGCTGAGGTATGCGGAATAAAGGTTTTCATGGGATCATCGACGGGAAATATGCTGGTAGACAATGAGAATGCTTTGCGGGAGTTGTTCAGGAAAGCAATAATGCCAATAACGGCTCATTGTGAAGATGAACCGACAATAAGAAAAAACTCGGAGGCCTTCAGACAGAAATATGGTGAGGATGTACCGGTTAAAATGCATCCATTGATCCGCAGCCGCGAGGCCTGCTTTCTATCATCATCGCATGCCACCGGCCTTGCGAGGGAATATAATACCAGGCTTCATATCCTTCACCTGTCGACAGCCGATGAGATGAAGCTTTTCAGCAATGAACTGCCGCTGGATGAAAAGAGAATAACCGGCGAGGTATGTGTCCATCATTTATGGTTTGACGACTCTTATTATGATGAACTGGGTGCAAGAATAAAATGGAACCCGGCAATAAAGACCATGTTTGACAGGGAATCATTGCTCAACGGCGTAAGGAATGATCTTATAGACATTATTGCTACGGACCATGCTCCTCATACAGCTGAAGAAAAAACAAACAGTTATTTTAAATCGCCTTCCGGGGGACCGCTGGTCCAGCATTCACTTGTGGCAATTCTGGAATTATGGCACCGTAAAATATTCAGCCTTGAGAAAATTGTTGAGAAAATGTGCCATAATCCTGCTATCCTGTTTAATATCAGGGAAAGGGGGTTTATCAGGGAAGGTTATAAGGCAGATCTCTGCCTTATCAATCCCGATGATCCATGGACCGTTTCAAAGGATAACATATTATATAAGTGTGGCTGGTCACCGTTTGAAGGAACAACCTTTCGTTCAAAAGTGATTATGACTTTCGTTAATGGCATACCTATATATAATAAAGGTATGATCAATGAGGAATACAGGGGGCAGAGGTTG
>CAYWEQ010000095.1:0-4055 GCA_964457185.1 uncultured Rikenellaceae bacterium | reverse complement strand
ACCACAAACCTTACCGTACTTCGGGTTCTCTGTTCCAGCAGAACCTCACGTCCCGAAGTAATTCTTGCGATTGATTCAGGTGTGTAATGCCTGATTGAAAGTATCTCAACATCTTCGTTATAAACAGCTGAGAATTCATCCTTCAGGCTTATAAGAAGGGAATCCAGCCTCGCTTTATCATCATCAACGCAAACATCTATGCTGACTGCGCTTGCTTCAACCAGATTGACTTTGATACCATAATCCATAAACACATTAAAGATCCAGCTGAGGTTATCTCCCATCACAAATGAGAAATCCCTTGGAAGAAATGAGATAAGTATCTGGTTTTCTTTCCTGATGAAGACAGGCACTATTTTACTCAGAACCGGATTCGCTGTTACCATGGTACCGTTCTCTTCCGGAGCAAGAAACGATTTAACGTAAAGCGGGATATTTTTGTTATGAAGAGGTTTGATTGTCTTGGGATGGATCACCTTTGCTCCTGAAAATGTCATCTCAACGGCTTCCCTGTATGACACTTCATCAAGCTTCTGGAGATCATTTAGCCATTTCGGATCAGCATTCAGCAGTCCGGGCACATCCTTCCATGCTGTAACACTCTCAGCATCAAGTATATTACCGAGAACGGCAGCCGTATAATCTGATCCTTCCCGTCCAAGGGTGGTTGTTCGTCCGGAAATAGTACCACCAATAAAACCCTGTGTCACATAAACGGCTGATTTGTTAAAATCAAAAACAGAATTGATCCTGGCTGAGCTTTCACTCCATAAGATGTTTGCATCCCTGTACCTTTCATCGGTCAGCAAACTGCCGCGTATATCAACCCATTCTGCATTTATCCCGGACTGTTTCAGGTATTCTGCCACAATTATCGTTGACCAGATTTCACCGAATGAAACCACCTGGTCGTATTCAAAGTCATATCCGGATTTATTTGCTGACCGCAGATATTCTTTAAGTTTTGCAAATGATGCCTCTATTTTGTCCTTTGCTGAATTTCCTGAGATAAAAAGTCCATCACATACCGATGAATGATAATTGTAAATGTTTTCCACATGCTCTTTATATATTTTATCTCCCTCAAGCCAAGATTTAAGCACTTTCTCAAGTGCATTTGTAGTTTTATCGAATGCTGAAACAACTACAGCGAGATTATCCTTCTCTTCTGAAACGATCTTGGCGAGATTTTTTATTCCGGCAGCATCCTTCACAGATGCCCCCCCAAACTTATAAACCTTCATAAATCAGAATTTGGGATCAAAAGTAGGATTAAATCGGATTAACCACAACGTGACAGAGTGGTTTCATGAATGTATGAACAATCCGCTATTATTCATACCTTAATGCTTCGACAGGATTTCTTGTTGCAGCTTTCCAGCTCTGCCAGCTTACAGTGAGCAAAGCAATCCCCAGAGCCAATACTCCTGCTAAAGCAAATATCCACCAGCTGATGCTGATTTTATAAGCAAAATTCTCCAGCCATTTATTCATTACATACCATGCAACAGGTACGGCAATCACAAATGCAATCAATATCCATTTCAAAAAGTCCTGATTCAATATAACCATCACCCGGGGAGTCGTGGCACCGTTAACTTTACGGATACCGATCTCTTTGGTACGCCTTGTAATTGAATAAGCTGATAAACCTAATAAACCAAGACAGGCAATGATAATTGCCAGTATGGAACTTACCAGGAATAATCCGCTGAACCGGTTGTCAGCTCTATACTGTTCGTTGTAAAAATCCTCAAGGAAAAAATAATTGAAGGGATTCCCCGGATAGTGTTCAGTCCAGATTCTTTCCAGTTCTGGTATAAGCTTTTCTGAATCTGTCGTTCCGGACTTAATTGTATAATAAGTATTGGCAGGTTGATTGAAAAATGCGATCGGACGCGGTTTTTCTTTCAGCGATTGCTGGTTAAAATCATTTACTATTGCTTTTATTATGACCTCCTGGTTGCCTCCTCTCAGGATTTTACCAACAGTGTTTGCCGGATCTTTAAAACCAAAATACGGAAGTGCTGATTCGTTTATTATGATTTTATTTGATTCCTCCATTATTGTCGCGCCAAAATTATCTCCTGAAAGCAATGTAAGACCATATGTGTCAAAAAATCGATTATCAACATAATACATTTCAATCTTTTTTTCAGTGTTACGCCCCTCCACTGGTATTCCGTAAACACGTGAGGCTTTGATCTCTGTTCCCGGAATACTTGATGAACCTGTTATATCACGTACTCCGGACAGTGACCTGATTTCATTTTTAAAAGATTCAAGACCGTTCATATATGATTCAAAACTATCTGCCTTTATTATACGCGGACCGTCCATGACAATCAATCCATTGATATCAAATCCGAGATCGTGATTGCGCATATAACTGATCTGGCGGAAAATGGTTATAGTACCAATTATCAAAATGACAGAAATAGTAAACTGGAAAACCACAAGATAGTTTTTAAGTCTCCCTATCCACCCTGTACCGGCTGTATTTTTACCTTTCAGAATCAGTCCCGGGGCAAACCCGGAAATATAAATTGCAGGAAGAAGTCCTGTTAATAATGAACCAGATACCAGCAGAAGAATGAAGAGAATCAATATTAATAATAAATCCGTCTGAAGCGGGCTTTGCATAATCTGCTTAAAGAAAGGAAGTAAAAGAAGAACTCCGGTAAGACTTATGGTCAGTGCAATCAGGTTCAAAAATGCCGCCTCTGTAAGGAACTGGAAGACCAGGTCGGGTTTTGATGCACCCGTCACTTTCCGGATCCCAACCTCATGTGCTCTTTCAATTGACCTGGAAGTAGCAAGGTTGATATAATTGATAAATGCTATTAGCAGTACAAGTAAAGCTACAATACCAAGTGAAACCACGCTCCGGTAACTGCCATTAACCTCCATCTCATTGCTGACTGATGAATGAAGGTGAATATCGGTAAGTTTTACGAGTTTGAATTCCAGAAGGAAGAAGGCTTCCTGCATAAACTTCCCAATAAATTTTTCAGGTATCTGCGGTAATTTGGCCTCCAGGGCTTTTGCATCCGCTCCCGGAGTCAGAAGTATATAAGAATAAACTCTTTCGGTCACCCATGAATTATCCCAGTATCGTGAATTCTTAATCAGGTTTTCATAAGATACGAGAATATCAAACTTCAAATGTGAATTACCCGGAACATCCCTGGCAATTCCTGCAATTTCAAAATCATTGCCGCCGTCCAGGGTGATCATTTTACCAATGGGATCTTCATTGCCAAAATATTTTCGGGCGGTCTCTTCAGTTATTACAGCATGATTGATGGCAAGAATGCCGGAATCAGCTTTCCCCTCCACAAGCGGAAATGAAAAGAGATCAAAAAAGGATGACTGAGCATACAGGATGTTTCGCTCCTTAAAAGTTTTGTCTTCGTATTTTACAATACTCTCGGTCCGGTAAAACCTTGTATAATCTTCAACTTCAGGAAATGCATTCTTAATTTCTTTCCCGATGCCGGTTGATCCGGACGCCGAATGCTGTTCAAGAATACCTTCTTCGTAGAGAAGATAGTCAACCCTGTAAATGTTGTAAGCATTCTTATGAAACTTGTCGTACGAGGTTTCTGCCTGGATCCAGAAAACGATCAGGATAAAGGAAGTTATCCCGATCGTTAATCCCAGGAGATTTATGATGAAATAACCTCTGTTTGAAATGAAATTTCTTATTGTCAGGGACAGGTAGTTTTCAAGCATTTATCGTTTTTTGACGATAAATTTAAGCAATTGTTTTCATATATCATTTTAAGCCCCTCCGGGGATTGGGGGATCATTCATACCTGAGTGCTTCGACAGGATTCCTCGTTGCCGCCCTCCAGCTTTGCCAGAAATTCACCCCTAAATCCCCCAAGGGGGACTTATAATCCTGCCAATAACTTCATTTTCTATTCTTTTAACAACGTCTTCAATATTATCCTCCAGTTCTGAATTTTTAAATCTGATCACTTTGATATAGTATTTCTCCATTTCTGCTGATCGTCCATCATCATATTCTATTTGTTGATCATGTATTTCTC
>CAYWEQ010000094.1:0-8049 GCA_964457185.1 uncultured Rikenellaceae bacterium | reverse complement strand
ATTACATTGAGCCTGTTAATCCCAACGCCACTCAGAAAGCAAAAAACCTCTATTATTTTATCCAGGATATTCAGGGAAAATATACGCTTTCGGGACAGCATAATTTCTGCGGCAAGGGATCGGAATATACTGATCAGCTTGAGAAACTGACTGGCAGGAAAGCCATCATCTGGGGTTCCGACTTCAGCTTCTGCGTGGAAGGTGAAGATGCCATGCGTTACCAGCACTGCGGTCCTGCAAACCTGCCTGCATTCTCATGGGAGGCCTTCACGAAAAGAAGGGACACAACAGGAGGAATGCCATCATTCAAGCCTGAATTCCTTGATATTACTCTTGATGAAGCGCGCAGCATGATGATTGAAGAAATAAAAAAACGCTATGCAGAGGGACACATTATAACGCTTATGTGGCACGGATGTTACCCGACAGAAGGCGATTGCTGCAACGGCTCTTCCATCTGGGCAATGGAAAACCGTCCTTCGCCTGAAGAATGGGATCAGCTTGTCACCGAAGGGACGGAGCTGAATAATGCCTGGAGGGAGAGTGCCGACAAGATCGCAGGTTACCTGAAACAATTACAGGATGCTGATATTCCGGTTTTATGGAGGCCTTACCATGAAATGAACGGGGTCTGGTTCTGGTGGTGCAACCACAGGGGCGACCAGGGATTCAAGCGCTTGTGGATTATGATGTATGATTATTTCACAAATCATCATAAGCTGAACAACCTGATCTGGGTATGGAACACCAATGCACCGCGCGATATTCCAAATGACGAAGCCTGGCCCTATGAGTGGTTCTATCCCGGAAATGAGTATGTTGATATTCTTGCAGCCGACGTTTACAGGAAAGACTACAAGCAGTCGCATCACGATGACCTGGTTGCACTGGGGATGGGCAAACCGGTCGCGCTGGGAGAAGTGGGAGAGATACCAACAGTTGAAATTCTTAAGCAGCAGCCTCAATGGACATGGTACATGCCATGGGCATGGATACTTTTCATGGCTAATAAGTCCGATGAAATAAAGAGTCTGATGGACTCGGATCAGGTGCTGACACTGGATGAAATCACCGTTAACAAGAAAGGAAAATATTCGGTGCTGGGTCCCGGGTACTAGGTCCCGGTTTCTCGGTTCTCGGTTCCGACGTGACTCGGAACGCTGTACACTGAACATAAATTTCAAAAATAAATACTTATGAAAAAATTTCTGATAACAGTCATATTCTTTCTGTTGATCTTAGTCTCGTGTAAGCAATCTTCCCGGCTTGATTTATTGCCGATTGCCGATGAGATGGAAAAACTCCTCATGGAAAACATGATGCCGGTGTGGTATCCGAGGGTAATTGATACTGTATACGGAGGTTATCTGAGTGATTTCAATTATAAATGGGAGATAACTGACCAGCAAAATAAAATGATCGTCACCCAGGCCAGGCATGTGTGGACATGCTCAAAGATGAAGTCATTTACAGGGGACAGTAAGTATCTCGATTATGCTAAACATGGTTATCAGTTCCTCAGGGATGTCATGTGGGACAAGGAATATGGAGGCTTCTTTAATCTTGTTACCCGGGAAGGTGCTCCAGTAAATGAAGGGAATAATCCTCGTATCCGGAAGAATGCCTATGGCAATGCATTCGGTATTTATGCGCTTGCGGCTTATTATAAGGAAAGTAAAGATCCCGAAGCATTGGAACTGGCAAAACAGGCATTTGCGTGGCTCGAAAAAGGAAGTCATGATGCTGCTCACGGGGGATATTTCCAATTCCTTGATCAAGACGGTTCACCGTTTAAGAGCGGGATGCGCTTTGTTCCTCCCAAAGACCAGAACAGTTCAATACATATTATGGAAGCGCTCACTGAATTATACCAGGTATGGCCCGATGTACTTTTACGTCAGCGGCTGAATGAAATGTTCCTCCTTATCAGGGATGTGATTGTCAGCGATAAGGGATCTCTTCAGCTATACATGACTGAAAGCCTGACACCAATATCACTTCAGGATTCATCAAAAGAAGTACATCAAAGACAATATTTTCTTGATCACATGTCATTCGGGCACGATGTTGAAACCGCTTACCTGTTGATGGAAGCCGCTGAGGTGCTGAAACTTAAAGACGACAAAACCCCTGTAATATGCAAGAAAATGGTCGATAACGCCATGAATTTTGGGTGGGATAATGAAAATGCCGGGGTTTATGATGCCGGTTATTTTTATAAAGGCGAAAAGGAAGTAACGATCCTTCGTGATACCAAAAACTGGTGGGCGCAGGCTGAGACACTGAATACATTACTGATAATGTCGGAGCTGTATCCTGATGATCCCCTTGATTACGGGAAAAGGTTTCTCGATCAATGGAAATTCATAAAGGAATACCTTGTCGATTGGGAATACGGCGGGTGGTATTCCAGCTCAATCGATAAGGAACCTCGTGCAAAGGAAGACAAGAAAGCACAGATTTGGAAAGGCAATTATCACACTGCCAGATCATTGATAAACTGTATTAACAGGATAAAGAAGGCAGGACAGGAATAAAATATTGCCAGTTTCAGGCACTGATCAACCTCCCCGCAGTTTTTTGAGCTCATTGAAATGATCCATACCCATTTTCTCAATTTCTAAGCGTTTTTTCTGCCGGTATGCCTCAAATTCGACTTTCAGTTCATCAAGCTCCTTCTTTGTCCTGAGCATTGCCGAAAGATTACTTTTAAATGTCAGGAATCCCAGTCCAAGCAGGAAGAGAAGCGCAGCTACAATGATCCACATTATTGAATTGTAGACGGTCTTGTTGATATTCATACCCAGGATGAGGATACTCTCTTTTGTCCTGACTGCTTCATCCAGTCTGCTCTCCAGGTCAGCGACGTTAGCTGTAAGCGAATCAATTCTTGCGACAAGGTTCCTGTTCATCCCGGCCAGCATCATTATCTGTCCCTGTTCCTTTGCAAGAGAATCAACAGCGTTCCTCCTTACAAGCTGGAACATATCTTCGCGTATTGCGCGGTAATTCTCATATATCCTCGTCTTCTCATCAAGGTAGTTCATCTGTTCCCTCAAAGTTCCCGTCTCCAGTATCTCAGGGATAGCAGTCTGACTGACTACCCTGGTCATACCTGCCGTCATTAGAATAATTGTCAATACGAATTTTACAACCGGTTTCATCATCTCTGTAGGTTAAAAGAAGAATAGCAAAGCAATCTGCGATAAATTGACAACGAAATATAAGAATAAATATTTTACAGACGCCTGTGGCGTCTAATTCAAATATCCATGGTTACATCCATGGTAAGAGTGCTTTTTTACGGTACAACACCGGCGGTGTTGAAAATTAATAACCCCCGATAGCAACCGGGGGTAAAGCATCTGCACTATGCAGTGCAGCGCTGAAGGAGCGGAATAATGGAAAAGAATCTATTGAGGTTTTACAAATATGCTGTCGTTTACCGGCACATTTAATACAACAGTGTCAACCTTCATGGTCATCATGAACTGACCGCCAGCCATGTCCATGTCCATTTTATACGGCATGGAGTAACCCTCAGTCTGCCTGTAGTCAGAGAAATTGATTATATTTTCAACCATCTGTCCCTGCATATCTGACTCCTGGACTGATTTTATTATATAGAAGGTATTGGGATCAAAAAAGTAAACAGATGATGTGCTGTCAGGAGCTGTAAGATTGATTTTATATGCATCAACACCAGCAACAGCTTCAGTTCCCAGCAATTCAGCCTTATACCCCTTTTCGGCATAATCAAGGAACGGGGCTCCGATACCTATCTGATCCTTATTGGCATTGTACTGGGCTTCAGGCATATCTTCAGGTGAACCCACCCCGGTAAAAGGATTGATACTCCAGCCTCCTTTGTCAGAATAGCATGTTACCATCAGACTGCCCATAATATCAATTTCCTGTTTCATGCCTTTGCCATTCAGAGTGGTCGATTTAACAGCAGCCTCCATACCCATCACATCCATGGTGCTTTCAGTATAGACCGATGTGATCTTGCTTAATACATCTTTCCCTCCGATTGCCTCGACATATTTGCTTATTATTTCATCAGCAGTTTGTGCTGATACGGTAAATACACAAAAAAGTGCAATAAATGCAAGTGCAAATGATCTGTAGGTTTTCATTTTTAATTTCTTTTTGGTTCATTAATACAACGCAAGGTAGAAGATTTTCTTTAATTTTAATTATACCCGAATAATAATAATTACGCTTTATATTTTTATATTTAATATGCTAAAACTTGTCCAAATCTAATGACTAGCTATGATAAAAACACAGAAATTCAGATTATTACAGAGGTTTTTCCTGATAATCGTGCTTTTGGCATTTATTGTTCCGGCCATTCCAGCGGAAATCGATAATCTCAGGGTGGAATATTCCGGAACTCCGATTGGCATTGATGTTAAAAATCCGCACTTCAGCTGGCAGATGACATCTCCGGCAAAAGAATGCGGTTGTTTGCAGACAGCTTACCATATCGTTGTAAAGGACCAGTTTGGTAAAACTGTCTGGGACACAAAGAAAACAGAAGGCAATAAATCTGTAGGGATTGTTTATTCCGGCGAGCCTTTGCAGGCAACCACCCGTTATTTCTGGACGGTTACTGTCTGGGATCAGAAGGATAAACCAGATGAAAACAGATCATGGTTCGAGACAGGACTGATGGATCCTGATCCGGGATCATCTGCCTGGGGCGGAGCAAAGTGGATCGGCGGAGGTACTGAAGATCTGGTGTTTCAATCCCATTACCTGTCGGTCTTTAAAGTTAAATATACGCTGTCACTGGATCAGGAATCAAAAAGCACAAAGGCATCTTTTATCATTGGCGCAAATGACAACCGGCTGATGGACAAAAACAAGAATATTTATAACATTGAATCACAGCACAATGGCAGCTATGTTAAGTTTGAGCTTGACATATCGCCTGTTAACAGCTCTGAAACAGGACTGGCAAATTTAAATATTTACCGTGTCGGGTATCATCCTGATGATAAAGCGGATAAACCTTTGATCAGCACAGCTATTCCTCAGAAAATAATAAATGTTGAAAATAAATACGAACCTCATACTATATATATCGATAACGTCTTCGGATCGCTGACCCTTTTTATTGACAGCAGGGATGCCGGTAACAGACTCTCTCCTCCATCTTCAGGACAAACCATCGGAAGGCGCGGAGGATTCAACATAAATCCTGTCGGACAGGGAGGCGATTATATTGCTTTCCCATTGCTGGCTGATATCGGCTTTTCAGTAGACTGCGAACAGAAAGCACTCTTTTCAGATGTTGTGGTCACTCATTATCGTGAACCATCGAATAAACTATTCGATGAAGACCTTAATAAATCTGACTATGAGGGGATATATAAAAGTTTCATAAACGACGGAAAATCAGGCTTTTCTGTGAATAATGGAGCATATATTCTTGATGGCGGCAATAACGGAACTTTTATCACAGCAAATCCAGGCCGCAATTCCATGCCCATGCTGAGAGCTGAATTTTCAGTATCAGATAAAGAAATCAAGGCTGCCCGCCTTTATGTTACTGCCAGGGGTATTTATGAAATGTATATGAATGGCAAAAGGGTAGGGGAAGATTATTTTAATCCCGGCCTTACCCAGTATAATATTACTCATATGTACCAGACCTATGATGTCACCTCCCTGATCATTCCGCGTAGCAAAAACGCATTAGGGGCATGGCTCGGTGAGGGATGGTGGAGCGGCAATATCACGTTTACCGGAAGCAACTGGAACTTTTTCGGCGACCGTCAGTCATTGCTCGCAAAGCTGGTAATTACCTATAATGATGGTTCAAACAAAATAATAACCACTAATAACCGCGACTGGAAATTTTATAATAACGGACCAGTCCTTTACGGGAGCTTCTTCCAGGGAGAAATCTTTGATGCCACAAGAGAATTATCACTGGAGGACTGGACCAAAGCAGGTTTTGACGACAGCAATTGGAAGAATGCTGTTGAGGTGCCTTTGCAGGGAACAGCTTATTTAGGAGTTTCTACCGGTTTTGACGGATCAAAAACAACTTTCAGCTTTGACAAAATGTCCCTGGTCGGGCAGATCGGAGAAAATGCAGGTATTGTTAAAGAATTAACAGCAGAAAAGGTTGTGGAGGTCCGGCCCGGAGTATATGTCTATGATATGGGACAGAACATGGTGGGAATTCCCAAAGTAACTTTTAATGATGGTAAGCCTGGCACAAAAGTCACTTTTCGATTTGCTGAAGTTCTGTATCCCGATCTGCCTGAATCAGGAAAGAATGTCGGGATGATCATGATTGAGAATCTCCGTGCCGCGCTGGTACAGGATATATATATAATGAAAGGGGGCAATGAAGCTTTTCAGCCACGGTTCACTTTTCACGGATACCGCTATGTTGAAATTACAGGGATCGACAAACCATTACCTGTTGAAGCAGTCAAAGGGCTGGTTATCAGCTCTGTACACGAGCTGACCTCAGAGTACGAGACATCTGATCCTAAAGTAAACAGGCTCTGGCAAAATATTGTATGGTCAACACTGGGTAATTTCCTGTCTATCCCCACTGATTGCCCCCAGCGCAATGAGCGTATGGGATGGTCGGGTGATTTATCCGTGTTCTCGCGTACATCTGCATATGTAACTAATGCTGATAAATTTCTTACCCGCCACATGATAGCGATGCGTGACCTTCAGCTGCCTTCAGGGAAATTCACTGATACAGCTCCTGTTGTCGGCGCTTTTGGCGGTCTCCTATGGGGCAGCGCAGGCATGACGGTTCCCTGGGAGGTGTATCTGCAATATGGCGACACTGGTCTGCTTGAAGAACATTATGGAGCCATGACCGCTTATATGGATTTTCTGGCAACTACTATCAACAAAAACACAGGGCTCAGTTCGGAAAGTCAGCTGGGCGACTGGCTCGGTCCTCAGAATAACCAGGTCGGCACACAGCTGATAGTGACAGCCTATCATATCTTCGACCTGGAGATAATGGTAAAGGTGGCTGAGGCACTTAATAAAAGCGCCGGTGCTCAGAAATACCGTAAGATGTACGATGAGAGGAAGGAGTTTTTTAACAGGACATTTGTCAATACAGAAAAGAAAACAATGCAGGGGCCAAACGGAAAGATCTCCGATACACAGACGTCCTATGCTGTAGGACTGGCACTGGGCGCCTTTAATGATGAAAACATATCTCTGATGGCAGCCAGTCTTGCTGAAACCGTGAAACGGGAGAACAGGGATGACAGCGGAGTGGTCCGTCCTCCCTATTCCCTGATGACAGGCTTCATCGGCACTGCATGGATCAGCAAAGCCCTCTCCGATAATGGTCACAGTGAGCTGGCTTACATGATATTGCAGAATAACAAGTATCCTTCCTGGCTTTATGCGGTGGATCAGGGCGCCACAACTATCTGGGAGCGGCTGAACGGATATACTATCGAAAACGGATTCGGAGGCAACAACAGCATGAACTCATTCAACCACTATTCCTTCGGTGCTATTGGTCAATGGATGATAGCTTATTCACTGGGAATCCAGCGTGATGAACCGGGTTTCAGGAAATTCATCCTTCAGCCTGAACCGGATCCGACAGGAAAAATGACCTGGGCAAAAGGCTGGTACGATTCAATGTACGGCAGGATCAGCAGCGGCTGGAAAGTCGAAAATAACATTCTTACCTATGATGCTGAAGTCCCGGCAAATACAAGTGCCACGATTTATCTTCCCGCTTCTTCAGAAACAACGGTTAAGGAGAACGGCAGACCGGTAAAAAAATCAAAGGGAGTTACTTTTCTCAGGTATGAAAATGGTAAAGCAATATATGATCTGAGATCAGGAGTATATAAATTTACTTCAGTTCTTCACTGAAGATCTTTTAAAGAATAGCTATTTTCCTGTATTACGCACTTTTTAAAAACAGTTACTGGAATCCGCAATAAATGGGCATTGATTTTTGAATTTGGGTGTTGCAAGCTATCTTTATAGTATAAAACATCAACCAATGCATGGATTAAAGATAAAAGGTTA
>CAYWEQ010000093.1:0-8172 GCA_964457185.1 uncultured Rikenellaceae bacterium | reverse complement strand
TACTTATATGCTTCAGTTGTTGCTGAAAGAAACGGTAAGCGTGAGCAATCAGCCTGGAACCTTGGCGGCACCCGCGATTTTTCTTTTTATACTGATAAAGTTGTCGATGAAATAGTCGCAAAATCAGTAAATAATGCCGTGAAGCTCTTTGATGCCATACAGCCTCCAGCCGGTGAGATGCCTGTTGTACTCGGACCGGGCGTGTCAGGAGTGCTGCTTCATGAAGCAATCGGTCATGGCATGGAAGCTGACTTTAACCGTAAGAAGACCTCCACCTACAGCACCATGCTGGGCAAAAAAGTGGCAGAACCGTTCGTGACAATTATTGACGACGGAACAAATATGAATCTTGCAGGCAGCATCAATATGGATGATGAAGGGACTCCGGGAAAGAAGACAATACTGGTTGAGAACGGAATTCTTACAAGCTACCTGCATGATAAGATCTCGGCTAAATATTACGGCGTTGAGCCGACAGGCAATGGCCGCAGACAGGATTTTCAGAATTACCCTGTACCCCGAATGCGTAATACTTATATGCTTGGAGGTGATGCCGGTGCGGAAGATGTCATTAAACAGGCCGGTAACGGCATATATGTGGAAGATGTAAGTAACGGACAGGTAAAGATAGGAGAAGGTGATTTTGCTTTCTATGTTTCCCAGGGACGTCTGATTGAGAATGGAAAACTTACCGCTCCGATCAAGGATGTGAACATAATGGGCAACGGCCCGAAAATGCTGACAAATATTACAATGGCGGCAAATGATCTTGAATTGTACCTTGGAGGAGCCGGACAATGCGGTAAAGATGGGCAGGGTGTCCCCTGCTCATTCGGATTGCCTACTTGCCTGGTAAAATCGCTTACTGTGGGAGGAACACAGCAGAAAGGAGGCAGATCATGAAAAATAAAAAAGAACAACAGATGAATTTCCGGGACCTTGCAGACTGGGTCATCGACCAGACTCTGAAAGCCGGAGCAAATGATTGCAGGGTAAATCTTTCAAAAAGACGACTGGTAAATATAAATTACCGAGACCGTAAGCCTGAAGTCATTAAGGAAGCTACCACAAAGAACCTTTACCTTGAAGTGTTCATCAATAACCGGAATGCCGGACAGTCAACACCTGATTTCCGGCAGTCAACTCTTGCGGGATTCATTAATGACGTAGTTGAAAGCGCAAAAATCATGGAGGAGGATCCTTTCCGCACTCTTCCTGATCCGAAATACTATGAAGGAAGATCGACAGCTGATCTTCACTTGTCTGATCCTGATTACGGCAGCCTGACACCGGAGGACAGGCACTCAATGGTTAAAACTGTTGAAGAGGCATGCCTGCAGAAGGGTGGAGATAAGGTAGTCTCGGTAGAGGCTTCAGAATATGATGAAAACTATGAGGAATTCATTAAGACAAGCAACGGTTTTGAAGGCTCGGTCCAGAATACATTCTGCCAGGTGGGAGCTTCAATGACTGCACAGGATGAGGGCGATCGAAAGCCTATGGGTAATAACTATATCAGCTGCAGGTACAGGAGTGATTTGCCTTCTTTAGAAGAGATAGGTACTGTAGCAGCTGAGAGAACCCTCGACCTTATGGGCGGAAAAAAGATCGCTACAACAAAAATCCCTGTTATCCTTGAAAACCGTGGCGCAGCCCGGGTGTTAAGCGGTCTGTTTAATCCGATGTCAGCCAGCAGTATCCAGCAAAAAAGATCATTCCTGGCTGATAAAAAAGGGAAAGCCATCGGCAGCAAACTGCTGACCCTTACAGATGATCCCTTTCTCCTGCGTGGTCTCGGTTCAAAATATTACGATGGCGACGGATTCCCTGCCAGAAAACGTGATCTCTTTACAGAAGGTGTTGTGAATGAATTTCTTGTCGATTGGTATTACAGCCGCAAATTAGGCTGGGAGCCAACATCCGGATCAGTTTCAAACATTATTATTCCTCCAGGAGCAAGGAGCGTTGAAGAGATTATCAGGGATATTGGCAGGTGCATATATATCACCGGTTATATCGGAGGAAATTCCAATTCAACAACAGGAGATTTCTCGGTGGGCATCATAGGCAAATTATATGAAAAAGGCCAGTTTGTACAGAATGTTGCCGAAATGAATATTGCAGATAACCATCTGAATTTCTGGAACAAGCTTGTGGAAGTTGCCAACGATCCATGGAAATACAGCCAGGCAATATTCCCGAGTCTTGTGATTGACGATGTTGTTGTGGCTGGGATCTGATTGCTCTTTCATCCTTCGACGTCGGTAGCGAAGTCGATAGAGAATGAGGACTCTCATACTAAAAAAGCCGCGAAATGCGGCTTTTTTATTGATCTGAATAATTTTTATTCGTACTTCAGGGAATCAACAGGATTCCGCGAAGCTGCCTTAAGTGACTGATAACCTACTGATAAAACTGCAATTAACACAGCTATTACCGCACCTGCAAGAAAACTGACAACTCCAATGCTTGTTTTATATGCAAAATTCTTCAACCACCAGCTTATAATTCCGTATGATAGCAGAACAGCAATTATAAATGAAATAAAGATCATGTTCAGGTATTCCAGAGACATTAATCTCACAATACTTCCTGAAGATGCTCCCATAGCTTTACGAATACCAATTTCTTTGGATCTCTGTTCAGCGGTAAAATTAGCAAGACCGAATAACCCGAGGGAAGCAATAACAATTGCTAAAAGAGTGAATACAAGAAAGATTTTGCCAAGCTGTTGTTCTTTGCGGAATTTTGCGCTGAAATCATCCGTTATGAATGAATAATCAAATGAACCTCTGTTGGGAAATGATTTCCATTTGGCCTGGATCAGGTTTATCTTTTCGCTTATGTTGCCGGGTGTTAGTCTGACAAGAAGATTGTTCCCTTCTTTCCCCTGGAAAATAATAAGAGATGTGACTTCTTCTTCCAATGTTTGAAAATTGTAATCTTTTACCACACCGATTACTTCCCGTACATCTTCATTATTCTCTTTCCAGAAAGTCTGGATCTTTTCACCAACCGGATTGTCCCAGCCAAAAAGACGGGCTGCTGCTTCATTTATTACAACTCCGTTTACATCAGAGGAAAATTCTTTTGAGAAATATCTTCCATCAACCATTGACAACTCAAGAGTTGACAGTAAATCTTCATCAGCAATGCAATAGTTAGAGCCACGTTCCTGAGTATCCTCCCCCACAGGCCGGAAAATATCAGAATAACTGACATTGGGAGGAACAAGGTTGCAGATACTTACATTTTCCACCTCTGTCATTTTTAGTAATTCTTCTTTGAAAGCATTTTTATATGTCCCTAATGATTCTGCATTTTTAATGACTATTAAATTATTCTTGTTGAA
This sequence comes from uncultured Rikenellaceae bacterium, assembly GCA_964457185.1. Lineage (GTDB taxonomy): Bacteria > Bacteroidota > Bacteroidia > Bacteroidales > VadinHA17 > LD21. Next base: position 4,820 of record CAYWEQ010000093.1, on the reverse strand, counting down.
GCCTACATCTTTATTCTGTATATACCTCAACTGTTTATATATGAGCAGGGTACAGATAATGAGGCCGGTTGACATGGTGAACTGAAAGATCACAAGAATACGTCTGATCCCTTTGCTTCTCATTCCGGCCTTTATTCTGCCTCTAAGAACTTCAACAGGCTTGAATGATGTCAGGTAAAATGCCGGGTAGCTGCCTGCAAGTATGCCGATGATTATAACCAGTAAAACAATTGTAATCAAATAACTAAAAGTGTATAATGACCTGATGGTAAGCAACTTGCCTGAAAGCACATTGAATTGCGGTAGAATAAGTGCTAAAACAACCTGCGCAAGTAACAGTGATACCAGTGTGTACATTACAGATTCAGTCAGAAATTGGGTTCGAAGCCTGTTGACCGAGCTTCCAAGAGATTTTCTTACTCCAACTTCTTTTGCCCTCCCTGAAAATCTGGCGGTCGACAGGTTCATGAAATTGATACATGCAATGACAAGAATGAATACTACTATTCCAATAAGCAGGTAGATCGTATTCATGTTGCCACCCGGCTCCAGGTGAAGATCAACCTCCGGTTCAAAATGGATATCCAGTAATGGCTGAAGATAAAAACCATAAGCCCCCCCTTTCTCCAGGAATTCTTCAAACGATATCCCTAAATACTGCTGTGCCTGCGGACCAATATGTTTTTTTACCAGTTCCGGAATTTGGGAATCAACATTTTTCCAGTCTGTGTTTTCACCGAGTTTAATATATGTAAGCAGGGAGTTGCTTACCCAAACAGAATTACGGCTGTAATCCCATGATTCCATAGAAAGGATCATACTGAAATGGAAATGCGAATTCTGAGGAGGATCCTCAGCAATACCGGTAACGGTACATGCCCATTTTTCATTTCCGAATTCCAGGTTCTGACCGATACACCTGTTATCACCGGGCCCGGTATACCCGAATATTCTATTTGCCGCGGTCTCGGTCAGTACAATGCTGTAAGGCTTGTCCAGAACTGTTTCAGGATCACCTGTAAGAAGGGTGAAGCTGAAAAAATCGAAAAAATTGGAATCTGCAAGTAATACTGTTTTTTCTGTAAATGAATCTTCGAGATGTTCAACAGACATATCCTTCCATAGTGCTATCCTGCATGCCTTCTCCACCCCGGGAATTTCTTCAAGGAATCCGGCAGCAACAGGCGCAGAGGAGTAAGACGAGTTAAACTCCTGGCCCGACATTCGTCCCATGAGATTAACTCTGTAAATCCGGTCGGCATCTTTATGAAATTTGTCATAGCTGAATTCATCAACCACATAAAGAATGATCAACAGACAGGTAATTAATCCAATTGTAAGTCCGGTTATGTTAACAAAGGCATAGAATTTCTGCCTCCGGATGTTACGTAATGCGATTTTCAGATAGTTAGATAACATTAGTTTTAGTAATATTTTATTTATAAGCAATCACTTACATTATTTTAAAAAAGACGTTGCTTATAAGAAAGTGATGCTTGACAAATTAAATATACGAAAAATTAAGGTCTGGCTCTCCAAATTACTACCTCTTTTCCTCTGATCTTGTGCAGAAAAATCTTTCCCTTTCTCTTTTAGTTAAGAAACTCCATTTTGCGCCCTTTTTGTTAAACTGCCCGACATTATGTTTATCTTTATTGATCAAATCTTTATTAAAACTTTTTACTCCACCTTATGAAAAAAATATCCGGTTTATTATTTTTTGTATTCTTCTCTGTATGGATCTCAGCTCAAAAGCCTCCGTTTTATAAGAATTTCACAGTGTCGGTTTACACAAGGGCCTATGAGGTTCGCGATATGGCCGACCAGAAGAAGCTTGAAGAATCCTGGAACCTCATCAGCCAGCAGGTTAAAATCGACAAGATATACCTTGAAACCCACCGTGACCAGTTAATTGTTGATGAAAAAACTCTTGAATCAGTAATTAGGTTTTTTAAATCAAGAGGGTTGAAGGTAGCCGGGGGAATTACCTATACCATTGATGAAAGCAATAACTTTGAAACTTTCTGCTATTCCAATCCGGAACACCGCAAAAAAGTAAAAGAGATTGCCGAGTACACAGCAAAACATTTTGATGAATTCATCCTCGATGATTTTTTCTTCACCAGCTGCAAGTGCGATTTGTGCATAAAAGCCAAAGGCGACATGAGCTGGACCGATTACCGTCTGAAGCTGATGACCGAAGCTGGCCGCGAGCTGGTCATAGATCCCGCCAAGGCAGTCAACCCGAAGGTAAAGGTGGTCATCAAATACCCCAACTGGTATGAACATTTCCAGGGACTGGGCTTCAATCTGGAGACACAGCCTGGCATGTTCGATGGCATCTATACAGGTACAGAGACCCGTGATCCGGTCTTTACTGATCAGCATCTTCAGCAATATTTAAGTTACCTGATCGTCAGGTATTTCAATAATATTGCCCCTGGCCGTAACGGAGGCGGATGGGTCGATTCCGGAGCCTCTTTTTACATGGACCGTTATGCAGAGCAATTCTGGCTCACACTCTTTGCCAAAGCTCCTGAAATCACAATGTTCGATTACAGGCAGCTCCAGACTCCTGTCCGGCCGCAACTCAGGGCATCATGGCAGGGTAACCAGACCAGCTTCGACTATGATGAAATGATGAAACCCATTCAAACATCCGATGGGAAAACCATTACTCCTTCAACCATAGCCCGGGCTGCCGGAATCACATTTGAGAATGTGGATAAGTTCCTGGGATTGCTGGGCAATCCTGTCGGGGTGAATAGTTACAGGCCATATCATGCCACAGGTGAGGACTTTCTGCAGAATTACCTTGGCATGATCGGCATTCCAATGGATATCTCTCCGGTTTTCCCCACAGAAGGGAAAATGATCCTTCTAACCGAATCAGCAAAATTTGATCCGCTGATCGTGCAAAAAATTAAGGAACGTCTTCAGGCAGGTAAGAATGTTATGATCACATCAGGTCTGTTGAGAGCCCTGCAGGGAAAGGGCATCGGGGACATTGTTGAGCTTACATATACTGACAGGAAGGTCCTGGTCTCCGACTTCAGGGCAGGATGGGGCAGAAATTGCAAATCTTTGCAGGAGATCCTTATTCCTCAGATCAACTACCTGACTAATGATTCATGGGAGGAAGTTACCGCCACGAAAGGTGCAACAGGCTGGCCTATCCTCCACAGAGCACAATATTCCAAAGCATATCTTTATGTGCTTACAATTCCTGACAACTTTTCCGATCTGTACCAGTATCCTGCCGATGTGCTGAACCGTATACGTGCTGTTGCTTCAGTGGATTTCAATATTAAACTGGAGTGTCCTTCACAGGTGAGCCTGTTCTGTTATGATAACGGGACCTTTATCGTGGAATCATTTCTTCCGGAACCTGTAACGGTTAAGATCATTGCTAATCAGTCTGTCACTTCGATCGATGATTTGCTCTCAGGAGAATCTTTCCAGGGTACAGTTGTGCCGGTTCCTCCCTTCATGAGCAGGAGGATTGATCCCACACGAAGCTTTGAAATAACTATTAAACCGCATTCTTACAGGGTGTTCAGGACACAGATGATGAAATAATTCCGTAATAAATATTATAATTATCTTTTTACAAATAAGTACTTACTTTAAAACATGAATATTATGAAACGCTCTTTTCTATTCTGGCCTCTTGCTGTTTTCTTGTTACTTTTTACCTGTACACTTAGTGCGCAGGAAGAGTATCCCAATGAAGGAATGCCTATCAGAGATCTCGATGGTAATGTTTACAGGATCATTATGACAGAGTCTGGCGTGTGGATGGCTGAAAATCTGAAGACTTTTAAACTCAATGACGGCACCCCTATATCTCTGATACGGGACAATAAATTATGGGAAAAAACGAAGACTCCCGCATATGGCTGGTACAAAAGTGATATAGCTTACACCGAAACTTATGGTGCAATTTATAACTGGTATGCTGTGGCCACCGGCAAGCTTTGTCCGACAGGATGGCATGTTCCTACAGAGGAAGAGTGGAACGATCTTATGGATTATGCAGGAGGCAGTGAAAGATCAGGCGACAATCCTGCCAAGCTGAAGGAGGCAGGCACCACTCACTGGAAGGCTCCGAATGAAGGTGCGACAAATGAAATATTTTTTACCGCGCTGCCTGCCGGAGAAGTTTCCTATTTTTATACTGATGCAGAGCCGGGAACCAGGACTACCTGGTGGACATCCACAGAAGACCTTTTAAATCTCGAGCCAGGAGAAAAAGCTGCAAATGCAAATATTGTAGGCCTGAGTTATGACTTTCACAGCAAGACTATGGGCACTTATCAAAAAGAATCAGCACTGCCTGTCCGCTGCAAAATAGATGAATAACAGGCATGAATGGTATCTGATCATAAACTGGATAAGCTGTTAGGACCAGCCGGAACCTTTTCAGGATATTTCCTTATGCTATTTGGCATATTGGGAGCATATTTCTTCGCCCTGCCATGGTTACTCCTGGCTGCGGCAGGTATGTTTATGGCATTTACCTATGACGGAACTAAAATTGACTTCAGCTCCCGGAAAATTAAAAATTATACATGCTTTTTCGGATTGTTAAAGATTGGGAGATGGCATAATGTTGATAGTTTTAAGAAATTCCATATAGTCAGGTCCAAACGTACGTATACAACATACAGCAGGGCCAATATACCCTTAACCTTGAAAAACAGTGATATAAGATTATTGCTGTTAAATGAGAACGGTTCTCTTAAAATAACTGTAAATAAGTTTAACTCTTTTGAGGCGGCACGAAAAGAGATGTCTGAACTGATCAGGAATCTTCAAAT
>CAYWEQ010000092.1:0-8174 GCA_964457185.1 uncultured Rikenellaceae bacterium | reverse complement strand
TTTGATCCTGTTTCATAATATCCTGCCCATTTTCCGATAAAAACATTATTGGAACCAGTGGTGTTTGTGTAGCCTGACATGGGACCGATACTGGTATTATACTCCCCGGAAATATTATCATGCCCCGATTCATGACCGAAAAATGCATTGCCTCTGCCCGAGGTTGTGGCATATCCCGCCTGATGACCGACCATTGTATTATAATCAGTGGCAATCACTTTCCCTGCAGCATTACCAACCACGGTATTGTAAGATCCTGTTGCACTTGTACCTGCAATATTTCCCAGGAAGATGTTATAACTGCCTGTCGTGTTTGAATATCCGGCTTCTGATCCTGCATAGAGATTGTAATCTCCCGAAATATTTGAGCTGCCTGACAGGTTGCCCACAAAAGTATTATAGGTTCCTGTTGTATTATCATACCCGGCATCGCTTCCGAGTATTACGTTCTTTTCCCCCGTTGTAGTGGCCTGACCTGCATTATTTCCGATGAGTACATTATAATCGCCAAGATTATCAAATCCGGCAAAATTGCCCATGAACACACCTGCCTTCCCCATGTTGTTATACCCGGCGTCGGTTCCGATAGCAACATTGAAGCTTGCAGTGTCGTTATAGTATCCGGCTCCCATCCCGATGAATATATTCTGTTTTCCCTTCATATTGGAAAATCCTGCTTCCTGTCCCAGGAAAACATTGAACCTTCCGTTATTACTATATCCTGCCAGAGTACCGATAGCCACATTGTATGATCCTGTACTTTCGGCAGTATGCTTTGCCAGCTCTCCGGCCCCGTTGCCTATGAAAACATTTGATACGCTGGTTTCATTTGACAATCCTGCATTTTTCCCCAGGAAGACATTATAGCTGCCTTCTGTATTATTAAAACCTGTTGAATCTCCTAAAAATGTATTTGCCGAGCCTGTAGTGGTTTTGAATCCCGACATATAGCCAAGGAATAAGTTGTATAAACCTGTAGTAATAGCCTTTCCGCTGTTATGTCCTATGAAGTAGTTTTTGGGTGTCAGCTGGAGGAAGCTTTCTGCAGATGCCTTTGTTGTACCAAATCCTCCAATGGCAAACCCTCCCTTGGGGGCTTTTGGCGGGTTTTCATCGACATAAACCCTTACGCTGTCGCTTGTCACTGTCATGTAATTCTGTGAAGTGCCCTTGTCGGTTCCGAATCCCCCTATGGCAAATCCGCCTTTGGGACTTTTGGCAACTCCGTCATCAACATAAACCCGGACCCCTTCATTGTATACGGCAAAGACTATCTGTCCGTTTTTATTCTTAACTACAAATATTGCCGAATCGGGAGATGTCTCAGTTCCCGTAATATCCAGCTTTGTAATCGCGCCTATCATGTTGGCTGTGACCATCGAATACGGGACGGACCAGAGTCTGGATGTTCCCATATACCTCCAGGCATTATTATAATAGACCTGCGTCTTAAGATATAATGGTTTGGCGGCCCAGTTGATATCGCTGAATTTTGCTGCTGATCCGGCCTGCCATACTCCGGTACCGATCACCAGATTGAAAACACCCGATGCATTTGTCTTTACAGAAGAATGAAGCTCCTCCCATACAATGACAGGGGTCAAAGTATCAGACAGGAAGCTTATCTTAACCTGAAGTGTCGTGTTTATAATGACAGCACCGGTGCTGTTCTTTGCAACAGCCTGGTAATTAAATCCCTGCGGGACTTGGCTAAGGGCAGAGGGCAGAGGGCAGAGGGCAAAAAGTAAACAGAAACCAGATAAACGATACAGGAGGAAGAGTTTTGATTTCATAGCAATACGGGTTTTACGGTTCAATAGTTTAACGCGGTGTGCAATATAGCGTAAAAGTCATATCAAATCAAGTTTTTTAACGAATGGAGAAAAAGAAACGCAGGAGTTGATATCTCAGTCAGGTTACTGAGGCACAAAGGTTTACTCGTAAAGTATCTTAAGATAAGAAAATTTAATACACTGAATTACAAAGAAATGCAAGGATCATTATTTCCGGCTATACAGTTTCTTATTATGAATATAATTCTTTTTTTCAGACATTTTATCTTTTCTGAAAATAAAGAGATAAGACAAAGAATAACAACGATAAAAGCCAGGATTATAATTACAATCAATGCAAGCCATACCGGAACCGGTCTGAAAACAGGAGCATAGCACTTTTCCAGATAAATCGACATCGTTTCTGAGATCCTCCTTCTGCAAACAGAACAAAATCCGGTAAGATCTTTCATCATACATGTGTATTCAGGTCTGTAAATGCCGCAATGATAATACCTGGCTCCTTCATACAATCCTACGGTTCCTGACGGATATGGGTTTGCCTGTGTATCACATTTACTGCAGTCGGGATTTATTGTCGTTGGTACCGGTGTTGCCGGATCAATCAGATCTTTCCATTTAAGTGAATCACGGTCAGTGTTTATTGTAACATTCGGATAACCAGGTTCCAGACCAGTATAATTATTTCTGCTCGTATCAATTGAGCATCCTGCCCAGTAAGGGTACTCATCAGCCAGTCCAAATACTGAATGTCCGATTTCATGTATTGCAACCTGTTTCCAGCTGCTTCCTCCTGTGGAGGTTACAGCAACATTTCCGCCGGATCCCCCATAAACAGAAGAATTTACGATCACAAGTACCTGGTGCCATTCAGGTACTACAGATTCAACAACATCGATGGCAGCCAGAGAGTCAACGCATAGTAATCTCCTGATTCCCCCGTTACAGAAAGATGCATCAAAACGGGTGGCTTTTACTGATCCGTCGCCGCCGCAAGCGGAAGGATCATCAGCGCCGCTCTCAGTTGAGCTGACATCAATCCTGTAAATATTAAATGCACATTGGATCTTATCAAACGGAGGTGTTGAAAACAGGAAATCAACAAACTGCTGAGCGGCATCAGCAAATGATCCAAGTTCACTGGTTTGATATCCTTCTGATACAATGACGAGGTTAAACCGCCTGGATGGAGATCCGTGATCAACCAAAAGAGACGAGCCTTCAACAATACCATCAGATAATCCCATATTCTCTCCTTGTATTCTTACATCTTAACAGGAAACCTGGCTATTTCCAAAGCTCCTTTATCTTTAGCATCCTGCCCTCTGGTCATAATAGCCAGATGATCAGCCTCAGGAATTTGCGGCACCATTACAGCAATAGTTCTTTCGAGTCCCGGAGCAGTCACCCATGACAGCTCTTCTCCCTGGCTGCCGGTAATGACCTCAATAGTGTCATCAAATAAATCATGTATCCTCTTCAGATATAGGATTTTACCATCATTCCGCCGCAGTTCTATCCATGATCCGCAGAACTTGTCTGCTTCTCCAATATTATCAGACGGAGGAGCAACTGCTATGACTTGCTTAATGCTTATCAGATCGATTATGCTTCCTCTGCAGGTAATTACAAATCGTGATAAGTATCCTGCTGCATTACTGCCAGTCTGTCCGGAGATTCTATGTGTCATTCAGTTTATCTATTTCTTGCCTGTCAGTTTTCTTCCTTTAATTTCAATTTTCCTGTACCTGCCTCCGGTGACATTAACCATATGAATTTCCGGCTGGATTTTTTCACTTAAAATCCTTATTCTGTAGACATCGGGACTGATATTGGCAAGCTTGAAAGCTCCGTACTTGTCTGTTATGAGGGTTACCCACCTCTGCCCGTTTCCTGTTTCAATGCGAATTCTGGTTCCTGTAAGAGGTTTATTGTTCGGCCCAAGAATTTTTCCCTCAAATGTCACTACCTCCGGCCAGATTTTCATCATGAATCCTGATATACTTCTCATTCCCTTTACAGGAGATATCCTTCTTTTTAATCCTGGTATAATCTTCTTCTTCTTCTGTATCTCCTTATCTTCCTGAACAAGTATATTAAACGGTAGCTTTATTACCCCTGCTTTGGAAAACTTGTGATTTACACGAAGTTTTGCCAGCAGAAGAGCAGATTCGTTTTTAGCAAGAAGGAAAGGTATGTATAGTAATTTCCCATTTGTCCTTACTTCAAGACGTTCCGGTTTATTTGTTTTCTTCTTTGAGATCCTGTACCAGTCGATTGTTAAATATTTCCTGTGAGCAAGATAATCATCAGGGAAAACCAGCATAAATTTTCTGGGGATTTTAAAAGGATTTCTTATTTCGTAAATATGTTCCTTTATACCGCGGAAGGTTTGTGCCCCCTCGTCCGTACCCGTTCCCTGGGCCTCTCCACCATTCTCGGGTTCAGGAGGGATCTCCTCTTCCTGCTCTTCGGTGGGTTCAGTCTCAGTTTCTGTTCCTGTTCCGGGTTCTGTTCCTGTTCCGGTTCCTGTTTCCGGTTCAACAGGCGGAGGCGGACCAGCCGGGATCGGATCAAGATTTTGCTGGGCCTCTCTGTCATCGTCTGATCCCGTAAATAGCTGCCATACGAAATCAAGATCTGTCTTTATCAGTTCCACCTCTGCCCGGACACACTCATGTGTAATTCCGAGATAGAATGGGTAATTCCACTTAACTACCGCAGAGTTAACAGCTGTGTTAGCATCAACATCTGTTTTGTACTCAGGGAGCAGGACTTTTGTAGTATCATCGTTCGGAACAATATCTTCAATTTTTTGCTGTTTGTTGGGAGCTCCCAGTCCTGTACGGAATAATTCAGCGGCAATGGAAACTGCCCTGACAGGGTGTGTACCTATATTCCAGACCTGGAAATTAATGATATTTTTATATCCCAGTCCACAATCTTCACTATACAGGGGGTCCGGCAAAGCATCACCGGGTAACCATCCTGCAGGCAGATCATCATAGTCGTAGAAATCACTTATGTCAGAAGGATTACCTCTGGGCGAAATCCAGATATCCGGGGTCATATACCAGACAGGTGATCCGTCACGGATATATAGCTTTGGTTTGCCCAGAAATGCCAGTTCACCTGATAAATCAAATCCAAAAGTTAAAGCTGATTTCAGCTCGGCAAAAATCTTTGCCTGCTCGAGTGAGATAATGCATGCTTCAGATCCCAAAGTAGCAGTGACCTGATCAGCATATTTATCAGTGCCTCCTTCGTTAGCTGTCTCATTCTGATGCAGACCGGCTGCCCAGTATTTCGTAAAAAAACCGCCGTCGGTATCACCTGCTGCAGCCAGAGTCTGATCTCCATATACCCATGTGGCTGTTTTATCAATTGAGTTAATGCCACTCCACAGATCCGGTTTGAATTTATCTGCATAATCCTGCTGCATGACAAGGTTGATATGGCTGCTTGAAAATGTGACAGACTGTAACATTGTCTTTAATGCCTGGGAATCCATTTCAACTACAGGCGGACCCGGACTAATTACCATCGCGGGGAAGTCCAATGCAGTAAGGGCATCATGGGCGGACCCTGTGAAATAGATCACAGCTACATTTTTTGACTGGCTGATTGCGGTATCCGGGACATTCGCCTGAACCGCATTTGCAAAAGCTGTATACTGTGCCTCCAGTTCTGCCTGAGCAGTTGTATTATTAAGTGCGACAAGGTTTACAGCGTTTGGAAAATTCCCTGACAATATAGCTGAAGTTCCTCCAACTACCCATATATTGCCAACAGGGAAGTTATAATATTCAATAAGTGTATTATACACACTTTCAAGGTCCTTAACATATCTTGCATCAGCGGGACCAGTAAAAAGAAATGCAAATTTGTCCTGAGGTCTGGATGTGACTGCCATAATTTTGTAATATTAAATGTTTTAGTAATTTTTATTTTTGTGAACGCATCTGTTCGAGTTCGGACCGGAGCAATTCAATCTGTGATTTCAATCCTGAAGTTTCAGCATCCAGATGATCGAGTCGTTCATTCTGCTTATTTATCTGATTCTGCTGTTCCTTTATTGCCTCAATCAGGAGCGCATTCAATGGTGCATATTGCATCGAATAATAATCGCCATTTGTGTTGACTACTTCAGGTACAACTTTTTCGACTTCCTGGGCTATTAGCCCCATCCTGGTACCAGTTTCAACTGATGAATCAATCCATTCATAATTTACACCTCTGAGCTGCATTACCTTATTTAAGGCATCCGGGATAGTAACTATGTTTTTCTTTAAACGTGCATCGCTGGTATTAGTCCACACCGTTTTCCCGGCTGCTGAACCATTTACAAAAAAGTTATAACCTGTTAAATTATTCAGTGAATCACCAGCAATAACAACCCTTGAGAGTCTGAAATCCCCCCAGATCAATGGCAAGCTTCCAGAATTATAATAATTATCAATTATTAATTTATTACTTCTGGTTTCACTAAAACCTGATTTATAACCAATAAATAAATTGTCGTGTCCGGTCTGGTTACCAAATCCGGACTGAAAACCGATACAGACATTTCTGGATTTTTTGTTCTGTGTTCCGGCCTGGGCACCTATATAAATATTGAAGTTCCCGGTTTGATTCAGGTTCCCGGCACTATAGCCCATAGAGACATTATGATAACCGGAGGTATTTTCCTGTCCGGCATTTGATCCAAGAAACAGATTTTGATACCCGCCTATATTAAAACGACCTGCGCTTAATCCAAGAAATACATTACCATTGCCTGAAGTATTGACCCGTCCGCTTTCAGAGCCGATAAAAATATTATCACTTCCTGTCGTTTCCGTCCCGCTCAGTTTTCCTATAAAAACATTATTGTGAGCAACAGGTCCAACCCCGTATCCGGAATAATATCCAAGAAAAACATTATTAGTACCGGTTGTGTTACCGTTGCCTGCTGCATGTCCTATAAAAAGGTTGTACGTCGGTATGGTTGATGAGTTTTTAGCTCCTGACTCATATCCGATGAAGGTGTTATAAGTGGGATTTTTCACCGGGATCAGGTTCCCTGCTTTAAAACCGATAAATGTATTTGTCGATGATAATTGCATATACTCTTTTTTACCTCCCTTTATAGAACCGGTATCCACCTTAAGATATAAAACCTCCGGAGCCAGACCCTTTGAAACGTCAAAACCACCGATGGCAAATCCTCCCTTAACTGCTTTGGTAGCGGGATTGGCATCAAGATATACTCTTACACTGTCGCGTGTCACCTTTAAATACTGCTGACCCTGAGCCTTGGTGTTTTCAAATCCCCCGATGGCAAAACCTCCTTTTACTCCCTTTGCTGAGGTGCTGTCAATATAAGCCCTGATACTGTCGGCACTTACTAACAGGTAATGCTGTGGTAACGTTTTGTCTGAACCGTAACCCCCGATGGCAAAGCCTCCTTTCGTCCCTTTGCTGGGTGTATCTATATATATCCTTACTGTATCTGGCTTCACAATAAAGTAAGGTTGTGATGCGTCCTTGTCAGTGCCAAAACCTCCTATGGCAAAGCCGCCTTTCACTCCTTTGGCGCCGTCATCAACATATATCCTCACACCCTCATCATACACTGCAAAAATTGTCTGTCCTGTATGGTTTCTTACTTCAAATATTGCCTCATCATACTTTGTTGTGGTTCCTTTAATATCGAGCTTCTCAAGGGGGGTCTCAACGCTTTTTGCCACAAGGGAATACGGAACCGCCCATATCTGGGTGGTACCCATTTCAGTATAACCAGGCCCGGGGTATTTGGCACTGGTCTTCAGGTATCTCGGACGGGAAACCCAATCAATATCTGAAAAATTAGTTGCCGTTCCTCCTATCCTTCCGCTCTGCCCGACAACAAAGGATATAAGTCCATATTCATTCGGAGTAACATTGTGTTCCTCGATCCAGAAAACTGTGTCTGCTGCAAGGTTCTGTATCTCAAACTTGATGTCAAATGCATCGGTGATGAGGTTTCCGTCTCCGTCGCGGGCAATGGCCTGGTAATTGAAACCCTGAGGGACTTGGCTCAGGGCAAGGGGCGCAGAGCACAGGGCAAAAGAAACAAGACACAAGAGGGAAAGTTTTGTTTTCATAACTATACGGGTTTAGAATCCTTTTTATCAGAAAATAAGCCGCAAGTTATGCCAAAAAATAAACTAAGTCAAATTTTTTTTGATTAAGACAATCTTCCCTTATAATCTACATACCCGAACTCCCTTAGCAGCCTGAATTTTCCCTCACCTGTCCAGATTCCGATAGAAGGATGATGTACGCCGTTAAAGGTGGTGGTTTTTACCATTGTATAATGGATCATATCAAGAAAGATGATCCTGTCCCCTGGCTTTAGCT
>CAYWEQ010000091.1:0-8191 GCA_964457185.1 uncultured Rikenellaceae bacterium | reverse complement strand
TATCTTTCCAGAGGTTAAAAGGTTCATGGAAACCGGCGTTAATGCAATACCCGGGTCCCCTGTGCAGGTTAAGGCTTACATGAAGGTTATACTCATGCGCCATGAAAATAAGCTGATCTACCTGTTCAAGAACTTTCTGATCGTACTTGTAAACCTCCTCCTTTGTGATATCTCTTGTCCGGTCAAAATCAAGGTAGCGGGGATAAGCCATGGGAAGACGGACAAAATCGAATCCCCAGTCGGACATCCATTTCAGATCATCTTCTGTTGTCCGGTTGCCCCCTCCAGGATTTCTGGGAGGCGATGGTGAAAAGAAATCGAGGAGGTTGAAGCCTTTCCAGCGTGGGAGTTTATTACTGATTGATGAAGGACAGGATGAAGCTGAGAGTTTTCCTGCAAGTGAAATACCAGCTGCAGCAACAGCACTGTTCTTAATGAACATACGGCGGTTAATCTTTTTCATATAATGAGTATTATTTGTGTATTCTTTTCACACTGTTAAACAGTGTATATGATATTGTTGCACCCAGTTCGAACTGGTTTATCTTCATTTCCTGGTCGATATAAAAGAAATCATTTTTCAGTTCAGGGAACAGATCACTTTTTTCAGGGGCCGTGAAACTACCGGTGCAACCGAGATATCTTGCATCAAGAAACATCCTGAGATTTTTTATTTTATATCCAAAACCAACACCGGCGTTCCACTGTCCTGTCAGCCTGTTCTTCATCGGGAGCAGGTCCATGTTATACAATCCGCCCTCAAAATCGGCATTCTTTCCTGTTATGATATCAGCGCTTGTATATTCAAGGGTAACGTTGCCACGGGCTTTCCACATATAAAACACTCCGGCTCCTGCGGAAGCATAACCAAGCACATTCCTTGTAATATGGAAATATTTTTTCAGGTAAAACGGGAATTCAATAAAACCGTCATATTCCCAGTATGAGAGCTTGAATCCGGGATCCTTATAGAAATTCCTGAAATAGGACGACAAAAAGAACATTACATCAGCATTTATGGAAATACCATCAACAAATTCATATTCAGCCATCCCGTAATATGTGAACCAGTAGCTTGATTCATCAAGAGGCTGGCTGTAATCGAGTCCATCGAGTACCGAATAGACTTTGGTGGTTTTATGCCTGAGCCAGTTAGCGGTGTTCTTTGCACCCAAAGTGAACAATGGGTGTATATTATATCTCTTTACAAGACGGTTGAACAATTCAGGATTCTCGGCCTCCTTCAATTCGTAATTAGGGTAGTTAGTCAGCAGTCGGTGTATCGTTTCATCAGCTTTATCCTGATCACCTGTCTCTACATAAGCTTTAGCGAGGAGTTCAAGCACCAGTTCCTTTTCTTTTCGTGAAAAAGCGCATGAGCCCAAAGCATTTTCGAGTGTTTCTATGCAGTTGATGAAAAGACCTGCCTGGTATGCAGCTTCAGCATTTATAATCCTTGCAGAACACTCCTCTTTATCCCAAACTGGTTGCTGCGCTCTTAGGATCAAAGTGCAAGTAATCAGGAATAGTATAATTATTGACCGTTTCATCTGAGTTACAAAAAGTCTATGGATTGTTTCCGCATGTCTTTTCATAAGGTATATCTGCACCTACAAAATCAGTCCATTCAACATCTGTCATATCTCTTTTTACCAGACCACAGATCATGGAGGCAAGTTTCAGAGAAGAGGTTTCCCATATTCTGATACTTTTATCAGACATCCCTGCAACCAGCTTATTATCAGTAGTGAAGATAAGCGAACGGGCTCTTGTATCAAGGTAATCGATATTTTTTACTCCTCCTATTGTGTTTAACAGCTCAAAAAAATCGTGATAATTATAGAGCTTGATTACTCTGTCCCATGAAGCTATGGCAAGCAGGGAAAAGTCATTACTGAAAACCATATGGCTTATTCCTGAATTATGATAATTTTCCAGTAATGAACGATAAGGTTTATGGTTCAGATCAGTTAAGATTACTACTCCGTTGGTACTTCCTGAAACCAAAGTTTTCTTCGATCTGTTCCAGACAGCACAAGTGGGTTGTATTTGTCTCAGTTTAAATAGTAATTCGCTAGTGTCATTTTTTACTTCCCATAGATTTATTGTTCCGTCGTCAAGGATTGAAATAATAGTATCGATGCCGCAAAAAGTTAAAAATTTAATTGGTGAAGTGGCTTTAAAAGTCTTTGAATTAAAAACAGTTTGACTATTAGTATTCCATAATATTATCAGGCTGTCTTTTCCTCCGGTCGCAAGAAAATTCCCATCATTGCTCCAGGCAGCAGTTATAACCGAACTCAGATGACCAGTAAGCTCCAATTCATTATTGTTTTGATTGAGGTTTCTTAAAATCAGGTTGTTATTTTCATAACCAGTAATTAACTTATCTCCACCCGGACTCAGGCTGATAAAATCAATATAAGATGGCAATGGAGAATAAGGAACAACATTGTATTGTCCATTATTGATCCATTCCAGAATGTTTCCATCCATGTCTGCACTTATGAGTCCATTTTTATTTTCCGCAAGGCTCCAGATCTCATTTGCAGATCCTGTATAAATTGAATGCCTTGAACGATCAAGCACGGCGAAAGCATTTTCAAGCGCCTTATAAATAACCGGATCGTCAATTGATCCACCATTTTTTAAATTTAAATTGAAAGCCTGAACTGCAAGCAAACCCTTGAGCATAAGATCCCCTTTCATTGGGAGTGATTTTAATGCAAGGTTTTGTGCCGTTGAAAGAAGGCTCAGGCGTTTTGCTTTTTCTTCAGCTGCCTCTGCAAGTATCCTCTGCTGATCGGCGCTCTGCTTTTCCTTCTCTGCTTTTCTTGCCTGTTCACTTGCTACTACCGACATCTTTTCTGCTATTGTCTTCTGCTGAAGAGCATTTCCCCTGGCAGCCAGAGCTTCCTTCCTCGCTATCTCTGACTGGTTCCTTGCATCAAGCGCTATTTTTTCATTTTCCTCGGCATTCTTTTGTGAAATGATTGCTACCTGTTTTGCAGAATCAGCTTCCTCTTTTGCAGCAATTGCAGTATTTTTCTGAGTTTCTGCAATCTCCTGCTGTGCAATAGCATTACGTCTCTCTTTCATTGCCCATATTGTGAAAACAGACAGAATAAAAATAATTATTGAGGCTGCAGCTATTGCTATATTCTGTCTTCTTTTCCTGGCTTTCTGAAGCGCCTGTTTACTATGTTCAATGAATCTGAGATTTTTTTCATTCAGGAACAGCTTATCTTCATAGGGGGCTATATATTTCAGATCCTCCTCAGACAGGAGTAAGTGTCTTTTTTCATAGTTTACGTAAGCATTTTCTATAAAGTATTTTACTTCAAGCAGCTCCTTCTCAACCAGGGTGATCTTCTCGAAGATCTTTGAAGCAAGGCTGTCATGACGAAGCTCATATCTCCCTTCCTCATCCTTATCCCGAAGGATCCTCAATCTGATAAAACGCTGTATCAGCTCTTTAATCGCTTCGCTGTCAATCTTTTTGCCGAAGGTCCCTGAATAATCAATAACTTCCTCCTCAGTAATCTGGTGCTTGGTCCCTTTGACTGAGACAAAAGATTTAAGAACTACCAGTCCGGTTTCAGGATCTTCGAGCTGGGAGATCTGCTCTTCGAGGAATGTTCCCAGGATATCCTTAACTTCTCCTGCTCTGGCAATAAGATCAACAGATAACTTTTGTACATTATGATCTTCTCCACCCGCAAGCCTCATTATTTTATCAAGGAAAATCTGAAGCCAGGTCAGCTCAACTTCAGGTGTATCGGGATTGAGTTTTTCGAGAAGCGCATCAGCGAAACCGGCTTCAACTTCAATATTATTTATTCTGCAGGGGCCTTCAATAGTCTGAATGGCGTTCTGCCTGGTCATTTTTTCTATCCTGATCCTGTTCGCCAGGAAAGACGGAATCACCCTCTCAAACTCGGTCACACCTGCAAGATATTCCTCCCTCAAAGCAAAAATGAACCTGCACTGGATTTCCGAGTCGACAACTTTTGCAACATTTTTTATAAGCTCATTTTTTTCATCCTTACCGCCGAAAATAAAAAGCTCTTCAAACTGGTCAAAAATGAGAAAAACAGGCTTGAAATGATCAAGATATACGGAGCGGAGAAGTCTTTCAAAATTATAACTGCTGCCTGAAGCACCTGTTTTTTCAAAAGGCGCTTTTGTAAGAGCAGCTTTCGTCAGAGCCTCAAAAAGACTGCGGTTTATATCTGTTCCCCGCCTGATGTTAACCGGCAGCCAGTCGGAATCACTGAATTTATTGGCAAGTCCACAATTTATAAGTGATGATTTACCAGTTCCTGATGTACCGTAGACAAGTAATATCTTGCTTTCAAAAACCCGCGAATGAAGTTCTTCAATCTCTTTGTCCCTGCCAAAAAAGATATCACGATCATCTTTCGTGAAGCTGTCCAGAAACTTGAAAGGACTCTTTTGAATCATTACAGGTTGAATAATATTAAGCAACAGGCTGACTTATGCCTGTTATCGCAGAAAGCAAATGCCTGAATTCCATCAGGAGCACTTCATAATTCTTCAGCGTACGGAGATCACATTTTTCGGTAACTTCCGTTCCCAGATACATCAGCTGATCGTTGCGGAATTTTGAATACATAAATATGTCTTTCTTGATATTGAACTTTTCCTTGGCATCAAGGACCTCGGTACTTGTATCAATGATCAATGGCGACAGATTCAGGTATTCATTGAGTGACTTCATCGTTTTCATCAGCAGCACTGACTGACTTTCCGTAAATGCCGGTTCATGAAACTCTCTTGCCTTGAAGTCGGAATCAGAGCTATTGAGAAGGTCTATTACATGGTGAAAATCAGCTTGTTTGACCTTTGATTTGATTACCTTTATCTCTTTTACCGAGACCAGTTTGTATTTTGTGAGGAATGCAATCTTCTGCAGAATATAAGTCAGTTTTTCTTCATATTCCACGCATCTTTTTTCGATCTCTTCCTGGGTAAGATTGATCTGGTAATGCCCGATCTCATTCCTCTCAGGTATCCAGAAATCCAGGGCATTATAAAATTTACTGTTGAAACTTTCACCCATCTCCGGCATGAACCATTCCACCTTTTGTTCCTCGAAAATATTTCCTATGCTCCGTATCAGCCAGGAGAAATTCCCCATACTCAGGACAAGGAACCTGTTATTGAACTCTTTGCTGAAACCCTCAGGTATTAAAAGCTTTCCACTATCTTTTTCCTTGACCATCTGTGACAGCATCACGAAGCTCAGGAATTGCATTGACCGTTCTATTGTTTTGAAGATCTGGTCAAGACGCATCCGGTCGAGCTGCCGCATTGATCCGGAAAACAGCCGTCTTAATTCAACACCGATCGGCCATGGAAAGTTTTTAATTACAAGGTCGGCAAGTACACGGAAATCTGCTATCTCCTCATCCTCCTCCTCCTCAAGAACCATTTTTGCAAGAGTCGCCTTATGCTTTAGCATCTCGTCAAAAACAATTCTTATCAGATCTTCATTTATCTGGGACATTCAAATGTCGGTGAAAGTTGATATAAATTTAATTGAATAATTAATAACTACAAGGTGTTACTTAACAACCTTCATCGGTGTTATTGTCACCGGTCCGATAAGACCCGACTCCCGCGGTTGCCATGACGAGGCATCAAAAATGCCATCCTTCGTATTCTGCCTTAATCTTGCAGCAAAATTCACGTTATAGAATTTCTTCCAGGTGATGTTGTTACGATCCATATAAGCGATATGGTTGGCCATCAGGTTCGATACTTTGATTTCAAGTGTATTCTTCTTCTTCAGTTGTTTCTTGCCAAGAATCATCTGAAACTCAGGACCTATCAGAGATCCAAGGTCTTTTCCGTTCAGTGTTACGGAAGCACTTTCGCAGACTTTTCCAAGGTCGAGTCTCCACGCGTCAGCTTTTTCTTTTGGTCTTAAAAGGGTGACTGAATATTTTGCTGTCCCCGAAAAATCCTTTGCTGATGCATCACTGTAATCGGTCCAGGAAACAAGTTTCGTTATCTCTGAAGATGAAGGCAGCGCCGGACCTCCCTCAATGAATTCGATCTTCCATGAACCGGGAATCTCTTTCGGCATCGAAACGGGATTATAATATAAATATGGTTTCCCTTCAGGTTTATTGTTGTAAGTTGAAATGATCAGTGATTCTCCGGGACTCAATCTTGCATATACTTCAATCAATCCGTTCTTCGGGATCCGATAATTTGCCACTCCGAATTCATTTGTCATTGGATTGAAAACAGCTGCTGATGAGGCATTTACATAAAAAGGAATCCAATTCCCAAAGACTTTTTCACCCTGGTTACTTATGAAATATGTAAAACCTGTCCGGGTTTCGCGGCGCATAAATCTTAACTGATCATCAGCCATTGTTTCTCTTCTGATCCCGGCAAAAGAGAGAAGCTGTTGCAGGTTTTTTCCTGAGATGATCATTCCTTTGCCATATATAGCTTTTAAAACTTCAGGGTTGTTGGTTTGAGAAAAACTGATGCCTGCTTTTATCTGGTTGAAAAATGCGGTCTTTTCTTCTTTTTCTGCCCATCCTGAAATATTTTCAGGAAGATCTCCGTATAATATAATATGGGCTCCTTCATTTGCCAGCCTCAGTATCTGCCCAAATGTCTCGATAGGGATATATTTGCATCCGGGCAGGATCAGCGTTTTGTAAATATTTCCTTCTGTCTCGAGTAAGTTTTCATAGGATACAGTGGTCATTAACTGCAGATCAGAAATATAATCGTAGGCGTATCCCTTTTCAATCAGGGATTCCGCTGCAGCCTTAAAAGGGGTTCCGTTGTATGCCGGGCTTATAGCATCAAAATGTTCAAGCATACCTTTTCCGTAATCTGCATACCTGTCGAATATTGGGAAATATAACAGTATGTCATTATCGGCCATTCCCTGCTGTAAAAATGACTGGATCCGGGCAACATAATCATTAAGTGCCCTGAAATCGTTCCAGATCGGATTTACAGGAGTCAATTCAACTGCGGCATAAAAGAGGAATCCGGGCCAGGATTCATTCTCGGGTGAATAGGATGTACCATGATAGAAAACATGGTTTATTCCTGCCAGGAAGAACAGGTCGACGGCTTTTCGGATATCGGCAAGGTTTGAAGAAAAATGTTCCCCCAGCCATGTTGCAGCCTCGCATGATGCATATGGTTTACCTGTAACATTAGCCGCTGACGAGGCAAATTTGAGACGTGTTATTTCATTGCCCTCCGTTTCAGGTATGTCTGTTGCTGCATAGAGATCGAGAATATTTCCCGGGGAGCCATGCGACTGGCTTCGTGTAGTTTTCCCCTGCTTATGCGCCCAGTTTGTCCAGTATGCCGTAAACTTTTCAAGGATAAGGTCGGAGATCGTCTGCCTGTAATCTGAGAGGACACGGGCATTCTTATCAGGATCATCTTTCTGGAACAGGGCAGGCAGGTGCTCTGCAAGGTCGTATCCTCTTCTTATTGCGAACTCATAAAACAGGTCATTTGTCCAGTTTGCCTGTCCCGAGGCATCATCAACCTCGTATGAATCATTGAAATAACCCCGCAGGTATTTAAAGTCATAATCCTGGAAAACCGTATCAAAATGCTTAAGATACCTGGTGATTGCCTGACCGGAAAAATGATCTATGACATCGCCTTCACCACCGGGTCCGGCCCTTTCAACCTGCTTACCGTGCCATCCCTGGAAAAGAGCGTAGATTGTCCACTTTCCCGGAGGAGCTGTCCAGTCAAGGTCTCTTTCGGGAGTAACAAGACCGGTAAGGTTCACTGCTTTTCCTGAATCGGAATAAGCGACAACTGTCTGGACAGGAAGAGGCTTATCAAATTTGATCTGGTCAAGAGCATATAGCTGAAGATCTTTATTCCGGCTGATGGGATCCTTAAGTCCGGAGATATCAGGTTTCTGACCAATCGGCCTCACCAGGGCCGGCTGCCTGAACTCTATTTTTTCAGTCAGCTTCTCACCGGTGCTTAGCGAATAGGTCTTATAGTTAATATTCTTGCAGGCATCAGCCGGATCAACCCATGGTCCGCCGAAAGGCCATCCTGAGGCATTGGCCAGGTCAATACCGAGATCCAGGCGCTCTGCTTCCTTAAGTGTGTGGGTGAAAACCTTCATCCACTCGGGCGACAGGTAGGTTATGAATTT
>CAYWEQ010000090.1:5358-8339 GCA_964457185.1 uncultured Rikenellaceae bacterium | reverse complement strand
TTTCTTTAAAAATAGTAAACCTGGTTGAATATTTCATGCGCGAAATGTGATTTTCTGCTGTCAGAGTCAATTTATAATCAATTTATAACCGCCCTCAAAATTGAAATGTAATAATCTCATTATCTGGTTTTTCCGGCTTACGGCTCTTTAGAAAGGATTTAGATTACAGGGGTTATAAGATATTAAGATTTGTTTATCTTTATTTATGTGTATAAATTTGTATCAACAATAAACCAGAAGAGCTATGACAACATTTGAATTCAACAATCACCTTATCGGTATGAAACCTAATCTTCAAAGGTTTGCCATGAGCCTTACTTCAGATCGCGATACAGCGCTCGATCTTGTTCAGGATACTTATTTAAAAGCGATCACGCACAAAGATAAATTTGTTGATTATACAAACCTGAAAGCATGGGTTTTTACAATAATGAAGAACACCTTCATAAATAATTACCGCAGGAATGTAAAGGAGAATACGATCATTGACGGTACACAGGATCTCTATTATTTAAATCGGCCTCATGATAAAGGATTCATCTCTCCTGAATCCAGTCATGCAGAAGGGGAGATTGAAAAGGCTATCAATTCACTTGAGGATGAATTCAGGATTCCTTTCAGGATGCACATTGAAGGATACAAATACAGGGAGATCGCTGATGAGCTTGGATTAAAGATAGGCACAGTAAAGAGCAGAATATTCTTTACACGTCAGAAACTTATGTATAAGCTTAAGGATTATGCGGCGTAAATTGGTATATTAGGTTTGGTTAGGTAAGATAAAGGCGTTTCATACAATGCCTTTATTTTTTTATAATCCTGAAAATTATTCCGGCAAGCACAAATAACAGGAAGAATCCTGATACGATCCACGCCCATTTGTTTGGGATTTTTGATTCAGCATACATTACAAATGGCTCTGTCATAAAATAATGCGACTTTATCTGCCATTGCATGATTTTAGCTGAATCTATCAATCCATTAGTTCCGATTATCTCCCCTGGCATTACGATCCTTTGGGTATAACGTACGAAATCAACCCAGAGATGTTCGGAAACTATATTTTCGGCAGAATCAGCTTCTGTCTGATACTTGAGGGCATTAGCCTCCCCGATGAATTCCTTCAGCAAAATCCCGTTCGACCAGAGACTATCAAATTTCTCTCCCCCTTGATTTATTACCCCTATGAATTCATCCTCACGTGCTTTCAAAACGTCGGGGGTCATATCGCCTTCTGCTCTCCCTTTAGTAAGGTTTGAAAACTCCCCTATCCATTCCGAGACAAGACTTTTAATTGTCCAATTCTCTATCTTCTGGTCAACGGAATCGCTGAAAGCCTTATATTTCAGGCTGTCAGAGCTATTTAACTTTTCATTGGTTATATTTTCAGGAGAATAGAACCAGGCAAGCTCTTCGTCATTGAGGAAATCCGTAATAGGGTACCCATACGACATTGTCTTTTCTATTACTTCAGCATACAGGTATTCAGTATTGAACCATTTGAATCTTTTTTTGAATTCAGCTTTTCTCTTAACATCCCTGTTTACACTGCTGTCAGCCAGATAATCCTTATTAATCTGATCCACGGAGGCAAATAATTTTTCGGTTCGTCTTACATATGTTGTATCCCCATTGCTATTTATTTCCAGGGAATCCCTGATTATCCAGGTTGAATCGTAAGGTACCTGGACGTTGGAAATCCTGAAATTATTGTCCATGGTTTTCATTTCGATCTTCCTTGTTACCGAACCGTCGGTATGAACGATATCCGTTACGACAGTCTCCGGTTCACCGCATGATACTGCCATTACAAGCATCATTGAAATGATAATTTTCAACTGTTTCCTTTTCATGATATTACATATTAAATTTTTTCTTGCTGCTTTCATCAAGTTTTTCTTCGACATATTTCCTCAGATGAGGATCTTCCTCAATCAGTTTTATCAGATCCTTGTATTTAGCTTCAAGTTCACTGTATGATTTCATTAGTCTTTTTACCTGTTTTTCAGAGATATTTATTTTCCCGGCTGGCAGTTTGCGTCCGGCAAGCCTGTATAAAAAAGCGGCATCAGAATTATCTGAACTTCCTGTAATTATTTGGCTTTCAATGAATACCGCCTGCCTGTTAAGGTTGTTTATACGCTTCAAAATAACAGTCTGCTGGTATACAAATGCTATCACCAGAATGATTGATGCAGCGACAAGGCCTCTCCTCACCCACCCGATATACACCCAGCCGAAGAGGAAATTGAGGATCCCCGGTGATGGTTCTTGCTTCTCCTCTTTTCGCATGATCCTTTTCATGACTTTGTCTTCAATATCATCTGCTGAATGAAAAACGGGTTTCGATTTTCTGAGGATATTCAGGATCCTGGTATATTTTATCTCATCACTATTCATATCAGATATATTTAATTATCATTTCACTGATTTTCTTCCTGGCATAATGAAGATTTGCCTTTACATTTGTTTTACTCATTCCTGTTATTGCTGAGGCCTCATCCGGCGTCATCTCTTCAAGATCGCAAAGGACAAATACCGTTTTCTGCTTAGGGCTCAGACTGCGGGTAAGAAGGTCTATGATCGCAGCTGTTTCCCTGTTTTCCAATTCCGTTGATAACTCGTGTGAAAGATGGTTTGAGATGATTGCCCATTCCGATTCATCCGGATTGTATTCCCGTGCCTTTTGCCTCTTTCGCAATTCATCATAACATTTATTGACTACTATTTTGTAAAACCACTTCCTGAAATCCTCAGCGGATCTGATCTTTATGATCTTCTGCCACAGGGTAACCATTGTTTCCTGCACAACATCCTCCGCAAGTGCTTCATCGCCAAGCATTCTGAAGGCCACTGAGAAGGCAAACGGAGAGGTTTTTCTGACAAGTTCCCTGAAATTGCGGAAGTTCCCTCTCCTGCATTCTTCTATAATCTCATAATCGATCAAATTCCGGTCAGTTTTCTGATAATAAGACGTAATT
>CAYWEQ010000090.1:0-5258 GCA_964457185.1 uncultured Rikenellaceae bacterium | reverse complement strand
ATCATGATCCAGGAGAACTGGGACCAGTCGGTTCAGAATGACGTTGTCACACTTCTAAACAGGCTCATCCCTTCAGGGATATGGGAGCATGATCACCAGGACAATAACGGGGATGCACATCTAAAAGCGGGGCTTGTGGGTGCTTCAGAGACTTTACCGGTCGTTGATGGTCATGCAGGATTATCGACATGGCAGAATATTTTCCTGTGTGAGTTTGACGGACCAAGAAGCCGGAGGGAGGTTGTTGTGACTGTAATTGAGGATAAATGACTAAATATCAATTGATCTTAATGCATCTGAGATGTTTCTCTTAAAATCCGGATATTTTATCCTGCTGACGGAAGTTTTCTTAAACAGCCTCTGAAACTGTTCTTCCGTAAGTGATTCCCATTCTTTACGGCTCATTGCGGCTATTTCCGGATTAATTATAAATTCCGGATGAGTATTTGGCTTTAAGTCTTTATTCCAGGGACATACCTCCTGACACTTGTCGCATGCATATACCCTGCCTCCAAGCTTCAGAACTATCTCTTCGGGTATCTGCCCCCGGTTCTCAATCGTCAGGTTGGAAATACATTTCCTGGCATCAATGGTCCTGTTATCATTAATAGCAGCCGTAGGACAGGCATCAATGCATAATCTGCAACTTCCACAGTATTCATCCGTGAACGGGTCATCACAACGGAGTTCAATATTAAGGACAAGTATCCCTATGAAAAAAAACGATCCGATTTCTTTGTTGATCATAATTGAATGCCTGCCCTGCCAGCCCAGCCCGGCTTCCCTGACCCATGATTTTTCATGAAGGAATCCTGTGTCGCAAAATGCTTTTCCCTCAGTTTCCGGTGCATTCATCTTTATAAAATCGAGCAGCCTTTCAAGTTTTGCAACAATAACATCATGATAGTCGGTACCGTAAGTATATCTCGAAAGAACCGGAACTTCTTTTTCCTTTTCTTCAATTTCCGAATAATAGTTCAATCCCGTAACTACCATCGATTTAGCACCAGGGAAGATCAGTTCAGGATTGAATCTTTTCTCCGGTTCTCTTTCAAGATATCCCATCTTATCATTCATGCCTGCTTCAAGCCAGGCCTTTAATACAGGTTCGCATTCCGACAACGCACGAACCCTGGCTATGCCGCAGAGGTCAAAACCAAGGTTATACGCTTTCTCTTTAATCTGAGCGGACAAATTTTTTCCTTCTTCTGTTTTCATAATTTGTTTTATAGAAAACCAAGTTCAAGTTTTGCTTCATCGCTCAGCATACTCTTATCCCAGGGAGGATTAAAAGTAAGCTTCAGGTCACAGTCCTTCACTCCTCTTGTCCCGGCAACTTTGTATTTAACCTCTTCAATCAGCATATCTGCCATCGGGCAATTTGGAGCTGTTAGTGTCATGGTGATGTGAGCAATGTGCTCATCATCCACCTCTATATTATATATCAGACCAAGGTCATAAATATTGACAGGTATTTCAGGATCAAAAATGCTTTTTAGCACCCCAACCAGTCTGGTCTCTATCTCAAGCTGTTCGTCTGCATTCATATATTTATTTCGGATTGCGGATTGCGGATTTGGAGGGGATCATTAAATACTATTTTTTGCTTTGTAAGCCATTGCATAGAGTTTCATCTGTCTTATCATTGAGAGCAGTCCGTTCGATCTGGTTGGCGACAGGTTTTGCCTGAGTCCGATCCTGTCGATGAAATAGAGCTCTGAAGAAATTATTTCATCGGGGGTCCGTCCGGAGAGGATTTTGATCAGCAGGGAGACAATGCCGCGTGTTATTATTGCATCGCTGTCGGCAGTAAAGGATATCTTATTACCGCTGAACTCAGGGTAAAGCCATACTTTCGACTGGCACCCCTCTATCAGGTAATCCTTTACCTTGAATCTGGGATCGATAGCCGGCAGTTCCTTTCCTAAATCTATCAGCAGGTTGTATTTGTCCATCCAGTCGTCAAATTCTGAAAACTCTCCTATTATTTTATCCTGAACTTCGTTGACCGACATATTGAATTATTTTGAAAACATACTGATAACTTTTTCAATTCCCGTGCCAAGCATATCAATTTCTTCTTTCGTATTATAGAAACACATTGATGCTCTCACCGTCCCCTCAATGCCGAACCTGTCCATTACAGGCTGGGCGCAATGAGTGCCTGTGCGCACCGCTATACCAAGCTTATCGAGTACCATGCCTGTATCGTACTGATGGACATTATTTACCAGGAAAGAGATTATTGGAATTTTTCTTTCAGAATTGCCGTAAATTTTCACTTCCTTAATTCCTGAAAGCACTTTTGTGGCATAATCAAGAAGCTCTTTCTCTCTTTTTTCAATAGTATCAATACCTATAGACAGCACATAGTCAAGAGCAACACCTAAACCGATGGCTCCTGCAAAGTTCATCGTTCCTGCTTCAAACCTGAAGGGAAGGTCGTTATAGGTTGTTTTTTCAAATGTCACATTTGCCACCATGTCGCCTCCGCCCTGGTACGGGGGCAGCTCTGAGAGCCACTTTGCCTTACCATAAAGAACACCTGTGCCTGTTGGTGCATAGATCTTGTGACCAGAAAAAACATAAAAATCACAATTAATGTCAGCAACGTCAACATGTCCGTGCTGTATGCCCTGTGCCCCGTCAATCATGACCGGGATATTCATCGAATGTGCAGCATCGATTATTTCCCTGACAGGGAGAATGGTTCCGAGTGCATTTGACACATGGGTAACTGCAACTATTCTTGTCCTGGAGTTAAGGAGCTTAAGGTATTCTTCAAATATGATCTCTCCGTTGTCATTTACAGGGATCACCCGCAGAATTGCGCCTTTTCGTTCGCACAACATTTGCCATGGTACTATATTGGCATGATGTTCAAGGTGGCTGACAATTATCTCATCACCGGTCCGGATAAATCTTTCTCCGAATGAAAATGCTATGGTATTTATTGAACCTGTTGCTCCTGATGTAAATACAATCTCTTCCCTGCCGGCTGCATTAATGAATGATCTTACTTTCTCTCTTGCATTTTCATATTCCTCGGATGCCCTGTCGCTTATTGCGTGGACGCCCCGGTGAATATTCGCATTATATGTTGTAAATACCTCACTTACAGCATCAATAACGCATTGAGGCTTCTGGGTTGTGGCGCCATTGTCGAAATAAACAAGTGTTTTGTCGTAAACCTTCCTGCCAAGGAGAGGAAAATCAGCTCTTATGTCAGTGATATTCTTCAATTCGGTACTATTTATCGCATCTCACCATACAGCTTGCACAACGCGACAGTTCGCCCTTCAGGCGCTGCATTACCAGGTTATCCATTCTTTCCTGCAGGGCTTCCACTTTTATATTCCGGATCACCTCATGTGCAAATCCGAACATAAGCATCAGCAATGCCTCACGTTTGTTTATACCACGGGACTGCATATAGAAAAGGGCATCATCGTCGAGTCTGCCTACTGTAGCTCCGTGACTGCATTTTACATCATTGGCATGTATCTCAAGCTGGGGTTTGGTATCCATTTTTGCATCATCTGTAAGAAGGATATTATTGTTTTTCTGGTATGCCGTTGTTCCCTGAGCGTCCTTGTGAACATAAATACGACCATTAAATGCTCCTGTTGCCATGTCATCAAGAACTCCCTTGAAAAGCTGGTTGCTTGTGCAATTCGGGAATGCATGGTCGACATTGACATAATTATCCACATGCTGCCATTTATCTGCGAGGAATAATCCATATGAATTGCTTTCCGCACCCTCGCCGCCAAGGTAATGATATGTGCTGTTACGGACAAGTCCTCCATGAAGGGTTATATTATTTGAAGATACATGGCTGCTCTTCTCCTGGTGAATGAAGGTATGTGTGATCTTGCATGCATTGTTGTGTTCATTCTGGACTCTCATGATGTCAAAATGTGCATTTTCTCCCACGTAGACTTCGGTGACCGCGTTTGTAAGGAATTTCACCGGGGAAAGGGTATGGTCGCAGATTATAAGTGTGAAATCGGCATTATCTTCAACGATTATAAGATTGTGATGCTGGTTGAACATATCCGTTTCTGACTCAACCAGGTTGACGACCTGGACCGGTCTTTTAAGTACTGCTCCGGCCGGGACATAAATGAAAACTCCGTCGGAGGCCATTGCTATATTCAATTGTACCAGTCCGTCAGAACTGCTGTTTACATATTTCCCATAATGCCTTTCAATTTTATCACTGAATTTTTTTGCAGCCTCATTAAGGCTTCCGATCAATATTCCTTCGGGCAGTTCACGCATCCTGCCATTTATCGTGGGATAAAACCCGTTAAGAAGAACAACACCGTATGCATCAAGGTCGGCAACATCACACCTGAACCGCTCTGCTTTTATGAAATCAGAATCTTCAGGGATAAAGTAGCTTTTATAATCGTGATTAAAGAAAGGATCCAGGTTTGTATACCTGTAGGACTCACTTTTCCTTGTCGGTATCCCGGTGTTGCAGAAACCTGTAATAGCATCCTTCCGGAAAGAGTTTATGTAAGGAACAGAACTCTCCGTTATCTTTCTGATGTTCTCCTCATAGAGCCTGTAGTAGCGTTCTGTTCTTTCTGCAAGTGTATTCATGACACTTCTTTCTTTTCAACATCCTGTTTAATCCAGTCGTATCCTTTTTCCTCCAGTTCAAGAGCCAGCTCCTTCCCGGCTGTTTTTACTATGCGACCGTCATAAAGCACGTGGACGACATCCGGAACTATGTAGTTAAGTAGCCGCTGGTAATGCGTGATAACGATGGCTGCATTATCAGGGCGCTTCAACCTGTTGACACCATTTGCCACTATCCTGAGTGCATCTATATCGAGCCCTGAATCGGTTTCATCAAGGATTGCAAGTTTCGGCTCAAGAATTGCCATCTGGAATATCTCATTTTTTTTCTTTTCACCGCCGCTGAAACCTTCATTTACTGATCTGTTTGCCAGCTTTGAATCAATCTCCACAAGCTCTTTTTTCTCACGCATCAGCTTAAGGAAATCCGATGCAGAAAGAGGCTCAAGTCCTTTATGCTTACGATGCTCATTAACTGCGGTTTTCATGAAGTTGACCATGCTGACTCCCGGTATCTCGATCGGGTACTGGAATCCCAGAAAAATCCCTTCTTTCGACCTGTCTTCGGGAGCCATCTCGAGGAGGTTCCTGCCAAGATATGTTACAGTTCCCTCAGTCACTTCAGCAAATTCCCTTCCGGCCAGTACAGCTGCCAGTGTGCTTTTACC